>NZ_JFHO01000016.1:0-82621 GCF_000724705.2 Acidiphilium sp. JA12-A1 | reverse complement strand
GCGCGAAACTCGACCCGGCCGATCCGCTGGCGCGCGCGCCGATGCTCGCCGTCGCCGCGCTGGGCGGCCGGGGCGCGCCGAAGATCGGGCTCGCGGCACCGATCAGCGCCGCGACGATCGAGGAGCGCCTCGCCGCCCGCATCGTCACCACGCGGGAGATCGGGCTCGATGGCACCGGCGGCACGGTGATGGCGCGGGAGCGGCGGCGCTTCGGCGCGCTGGTGCTCGCCGAACGCAGCACGCCGGCATCGCCCCCGGAGATCGAGGCGGCGCTGCGCGAGGCGATTCGCGAGAAGCCGGGCCTGCTCGGCTGGAGCGACGAGGTGCGGCAGTTGCAGGCCCGCGTGGCGCTGATGCGGGAGATCGAGCCGGAGGGATGGCCCGACCTGTCCGACGAGGCGTTACGGGCGGATTTCGAGACCTGGCTGTTTCCCTATCTCGCCGGGATGAGCCGGTTGAAGGAGGCGGCGGCGCTCGACCTGCTCGCCATCCTGCGCGACCATCTCGGCCATGAGCGCGTCCGCGCGCTCGACGCGGCGCTGCCCGCGCGGATCGAGGCGCCGGGCGGTGCCGTGCCGATCGACTATACCGGACCGGTGCCGGTGGCGGCAGCGCGGGCGCAGGCCTTCTATGGCAGCGACGCGACACCACGCCTCGCCGGCGGGGCGGTGAGGTTGCAGATCGCGCTGCTCTCGCCGGCCGGGCGGCCGATCGCGGTGACCGGGGATCTCGCCGATTTCTGGCGGCGGGGCTGGGCCGACGCGCGCAAGGACATGCGCGGCCGCTACCCCAAGCACGAGTGGCCGGAAGAGCCGTGGCGCGCGCCGGCCCGGCCGCGCGGACGGCGCTGATCGGCCGGTGTGACCCGCGTCGCAGCCGTGAGTGGAACAGCATGCCATAACGGATGCGAACTGGCATTCCGACCGTCAACCGGATAGAATGTCGCCAAGATCGAGGGAGTTGATCATGCGTTTCACGGGCGTCTCCGCCGCCGCCGTCGTTGCACTGCTTGGCATGGGTGCCGCCCATGCGCAGTCCAGCGGCCCGTCGGCTCAGCAGATCATCCAGGCTCTGAAGCCGACGGGCAATGTGTCGAGCACCACGCGCGGCATCGTCCCGCTCGCGCAGGGGGCGGCGCAGGCAGCACCCGCGCCGTCGGTGGCGAAGCCGGCGGCGATGCGGATGAAGACCACCGCGCCGGCGGCGGTTTCCCATGCCGCGGCACAGACCCCGTCGATCAACCTGAACATCGATTTCGCGACGGGCTCGGCCAAGCTGACACCGCAAGCCGTCACCGAACTCGACCGGCTCGGCCGGGCGCTGACCGACAAGACGCTCGCCGCCTATCATTTCAGGGTCGTCGGCCATACCGACACGACCGGCGCGGCATCGACCAACCTCGCCCTCTCCCAGGCACGGGCGGCCGCTGTGAAGACCTATCTGATGTCGAAATTCGACATCCCGGCCACCCGCCTGCAGGCGACCGGCGTCGGCGAGGCGGACCTGTTGGTGCCGACCGGACCGAACGTGGCGAACCGGGCGAACCGCCGGGTTCAGATCATCAACACCGGCAAGTAGGCCCCTCCTGCATGGCCGGCGGCGTCTGATGGCGCGGCGGGGGTGGGATGTGCGCGCGGCGGCGTCCGGCGATCCGGACGACACCGTGCCGATGGGACAGATTCCCTCACGCGCCGCCGGCGCTCGGACCCGCCCGCCGGCGACGCGCCTGGCCGTTGCGCTGATCGTCGCAATCGCCGCCGTAACGGGTGTCGGGATCGGTGGATGGATGGCGCTGCGCCGTCCGGATTATCCGAAGGCGGGCGAGACCGGGATTTTCAATCATGTCGGCCGGCATTTCACGATTTTCCGCTTCCGTGACGATCCGCTGATCCTCGTGATCGACTGCCCGGACCTGCGGGCCCAGGGCATGATGTTCGACCGGATCGCGGCGCTGATCGAGAAGGCCTCGACGCCGCGGAACCGCGTGCTGGGCGAGGCCGCCTTCAGGAAAGTTCTCGCGAAGGCGAACGCGACCGAGGCGACCTATTATTACGGCAATGACTATCCGGCCTGGGCCCTGCGGAAATTCTTCCGCCTCGCCCATGCCGAGGGCATCCGGCTCACCGCGGATGAGCGCCGGCTGCGGGAGATCGCGCGGCGGGAAGGGTTTCTGCGCCCCGGCGCGAACGGCGCGGTCATCTCGATTCCACAGGCCCAGGGCAGCCGGCGCATCAGCTGGGTATCGCGGGCGGTCATCCTGCGCCACGAGCTTTCACACGGCGCCTATTTCACCATTCCCTCATACCGTCGCTTCGTGCACCGGTTCTACGACACGCAGATGACGCCGTCGGAACAGGCCGCCTTTCGCAGCTTCCTGATCCGCGATGGCTACGATCCGCACGATCGCGACCTCATCGTGAACGAGACGATCGCCTACATGGTATTCACCCGCGACCCTGACTATTTCAACGCTCAGGCGGTCGGGCTCACCGATGCGCAACTGGCCTCGCTGCGGCAGCGATTCGTGGCGCAGATGCCTCATTTCTGGCTGCGCCCGATGGCGGACGCGCCGCTACCCGCGCATCGCTGACCCCCCTTGCCCGACCCGTCCGGAACGGGCAGTTTCCGTGTCCGAAAATCGACCGGCCAACGGGGAAGGAAAGACGGGTCCATGAACGGCGCTGAAAGTCTGGTGCATACGCTGATCGCGTGCGGCATCGATACGGTTTTTGCCAATCCCGGCACCAGCGAGATGCATTTCGTTGCGGCGCTCGACCGGATTCCCGGGATCAACTGCGTTCTCTGCCTCGACGAGACGGTGGCCTCGGGTGCCGCCGACATGTACTGGCGGACCAAGGGGCGCCCGGCGGCGACGCTGCTGCATTGCGGCCCCGGGCTCGCCAACGCGCTCGCCAACCTGCACAACGCGCGGCGCGGCCGGTCGGGCATCGTCAATATCGTTGGCGATCAGGCGACCTATCACCGCCCGCTGGACGCGCCGCTGACCGCCGACACTGAAGGCTGGGCACGGCCGGTTTCCGGGTGGGTCCGGACCGCAATGACCGCCGACGCGGTCGGACACGATGCCGCCGAGGCGGTGGCCGCTGCCCGGACCGGCACGATCGCCACGCTGATCCTGCCGGCGGACACGGCCTGGACCGAGGGCGGGGTGGTTGGCACGCCGCAACCGGTGCCGCCGCGCCCCACGGCAGACGCCTCCGCCATCGACGCGGCCGCCGAGGTGCTGCGCTCGGGCGAACCTGCCCTGTTGCTGCTCGGCGGACGGACGCTGACCGACGCGACGCTGCGGATCGCCACCGCCATCGTGCAGACGACCGGTGCCAAAATGCTGGCCGAGATGTTCAACGCGCGGATGGAACGCGGACAGGGGCGGCCGCCGATCGAGCGCATCCCGTACCAGATCGACGCCGCGGTGCACTCGCTGGAGGGAATCCGCCACCTGATCCTGGTCGAGGCCAAGCCGCCGGTCGGGTTCTTCGCCTATCCGGGCAAGAAGGGCCGGCTCTGGCCGGATGACTGCACGGTGCACACGCTGGCGGATATCGGCCAGGACGGCGTGGCCGCCTTGCAGGCGCTGGCCGAACGCGTCGGCGCCGGCACGCCGGAGATCGCGGTGACGCCGCGCCCTGCGCCGGCGAAGGAGGCGATCGCGCCGGAGACGGTGGCCACCTCGATCGCCGCCCTGCTGCCGGATGACAGTGTCGTGATCGACGAGGGGATTTCCTTCGGCCGCGGCTTCTCGCGCTTCACCCATGGGGCGGCGCCGCATCTGTGGCTGCAGGTGCCGGGCGGGGCGATCGGCGGCGGCCTGCCGGGCGCCGTGGGTGCTGCGATCGGCTCCGGGCGGCGGGTGCTCGCGATCCAGGCCGACGGCTCGGCGATGTACAGCATCACCGCGCTCTGGACGATGGCGCGCTGCAATCTCGACGTGACGGTGGTGATCCTCGCCAACCGGAAATACGCGATCCTGCTGCATGAATACGCCAATGTCGGCGCCAATCCGGGACGGACGGCGATGGACATGCTCGATCTCGGCCATCCGGACATCGATTTCGTGCGCCTTGCCGAGGGGATGGGCGTCGCCGCCGCGCAAGCCGGCAGCATGGAGAAGCTCAACGAACTGATGGCGGCGAGTTTCGAGCGCAAGGGGCCGTTCCTGATCGAACTCCTGACCTGATCCGTTGATCGGCGAAACGGATCGGAATCATCGGCCTTTTCCATCGAATCGGAGGTTGACCGTTAACTTTCCTGTTGTAACTGTGGCTGCGGCCATGATGCTGCCGGAAATTTGCGGCATCTGACCGCCGGGCGGGCGGTCCGTCCTGACACAAGAAGACTTCACAGGGCGCAGCATGGCGAGTTCCACTGTTCAGCATCGGTCCAATTCCCGCTGGTGGTCGGCGCTGCGACGACGGATCGCGGCAATCACGGTGGATGCGCCGATGCATGTGCGCGCTCTGGTGCGCACCGACGAGATCTGGCTCGCGATGCTCGCGGCCGTGGTCGGCGTGCTGTCGGGGTTTTGCGTCTATCTGATGGATTTTCTCAGCCATCATTTTCATTTCTGGTTCTTCGCGCTGCCGAATCTCGACGAGGGACTGTCTCAGCAGACACATATCGACCCGCTGCGCGCCATCTTCGTGCCGATCCTCGGCGGCGCCGTGCTTGGGTCGGTCGCGTGGCTTCTCGGCAGGTACCGGATGACCAATTTCGTCGACCCGGTCGAGGCCAACGCGCTCTATGGCGGCAAGATGTCGCTCAGGGACTCGATCATCGTGGCGATGCAGACCTCGTTTTCCAACGGCGTCGGCGGCTCGGTGGGGCAGGAGGCCGGTTACGCGCAGTTCGGTGGCGGCCTGGCTTCCTGGGTAGGCCAGCATCTTCGGCTAAGGCGGAACGACCTGCGGGTGCTGGTCGGTTGCGGGGCGGGGGCTGCAATCGGCGGCGCGTTCAACGCTCCTCTCTGCGGTGCCTTCTATGGCATCGAGCTCGTCATCGGCACCTATTCGCTGCCAACGCTGACGATGGTGGTGATCTCCTCGCTGAGCGGCACGCTCGCAGTCGAATTGCTGATGAATGGCGGCGTACGGCCGCTGAACGTCGTATTGCCCACCCATACGCCGGGCTACGCCTATCCGCTGGCGGTGTTGCTCGGCATCATCGCCGGCTTTGTCGGTATCGCAATCATGCGGGCGGTCACCTCGCTGGAGGCGGTGTTCCGGCGCACCGGCGTTCCGATCTGGCTGCGACCGATCATTGGCGGTGTCGTGGTCGGACTGCTCGGCAGCATCACGCCGAAGGTGATGGCCTCGGGCAATTCCTCCCTGCATACCCAGCTCGCCGTGGTCTACCCGTTCATGCTGGCGGTGGCCCTGCTCGTGATGAAATCGACGGCCTCGGCCTTCTCCATTGCCACCGGCTTTCGCGGCGGCCTGTTCTTCGCCGCGCTGTTCATGGGGTCGCTGCTCGGCCGCGCCTATGGCGACGTCGCGGTCATGCTCCCCTTCGCGCATGGCGTGCCGATCGGCTTCTATGCCGTTGTCGGCATGGCTGCGCTCGCCACATCGATCGTCAGCGGCACGATGACCATGACCTTCCTGACGCTCGAGAGTACGAACAATTTCAGCATCACCATTGCGGTGCTGATGGCGGCAATCGCCGCATCCCTTACCGTTCGCCGGTTCTTCGGCTACTCGTTCACCACATGGCGCTTCCATTTGCGCGGCGAGACAATCCGCAGCGCGGTCGACATCGGCTGGATCCATAATCTCACCGTCGGGCGGATGATGCGCCGCAACCAGTACATCACCCAGGAGACAACCGCGATCGCGGATTTCAAGACCGAATTCCCCCTCGGTCGAACCCAGTACGTGGTCGTGCTCGACGAAAACCAGCATTATGCCGGCCTCGCCTACCCGTCCGAAGTTCATGCGCCGGACGCAGCAGCCGAGGACTCGATCCAGCATCTGGTGCGCCATCGCGACGATTTCCTGGTGCCGCAGGCAACGGTGAAGGAGGCGATCCGGGCGTTCGAGAAGGCGGAATGCGATGTCCTGGCCGTCATCGACGGCGAGGAAACACGCCAGGTCCTGGGTGTTCTCACCGAGCAATACGCCCTGCGGCGCTACAGTGAAGAACTGGACCAGCGGCGGCGGGAACTGTCCGGCGAATAAACCCGGGACTCAGGAACCGAGCATCCGCAAGACCATCAGAAGTCGGTGCAACGACCGTTGCGTTCCCAGTCGCCGTAGCGCGTAGGTTCAGGACCTTTGGGGCCGCCGATCTCCTTGGGCCAGGGCTTTGACGCCCCAGCATCCGTGGTGACGGACGGCTTCCCGTCACCGCCCTCCTTGGGGAGACTGCCTGGTTCGACCGACTTGCTCATGGCGTGGACGTGGCCCCGGTCGCCTTGCCCGACAAGGGGGGGCTGCCATTGCTGGACTGCAGCACCGCAGCTTCGCGCAACCTTTGCTCGGCCAGGGAACGCCAGGGCGCTTGCGCCGGCGCCTCGGCTAGCGCCTTCCGGAACAGCGCGGCCGCATCCGGTGTCACATGGCCGGCGGCTTCGCTTTCGGCCTCTGCCGTTTCAGCGGCAAGTGTCGGATCGAATTTGATTGTCAATGCCACGTGCCAGGCACGCGCGGCCTGGTGGAGCTTGTTCTGGCTGACCAGCGCCTGACCGAGCAGCAGATAGCCCTGCCGAGCGTCCGGGCTACCCGGCGGCAGTTCCGCCAGCTTCTGCTTAAGCCTGTCGATCAGCGCGTTGTCCTGCCGCTCTGCCGCCGCGCGCTGGCGCATCACGCTTGCATGCGGCTCGGATGGCACCAGCGGCAGGCCGGATGGAACGAACACGACCACGGCGGCCACAGGAATGGCGGCAAGAGTGGCAATCATCAGACCGCGCGCGGCGCGGTTTGCCTCCGGTTCGGGGATCTGGTCGGCGGCGAGCAGCCGCCGCTGCACCTCCAGCCTTGCGGCCTGGTATTCCTCTTCTGGCAGCCGGCCTTCCTCGCGGTCCCGTTCGATTTCCTCAAGCTGCGCACGGTGCAGCGCCATGGCAGTCTCCCGCCGGTAGCGGATTGTGCCGCGGCGCAACCAGACCAGCACGACAGGCGCGAGCGCAACGGCGGCCAGCACCGCCATCCAGAGCCAGATCAAGACAGGAGTTCCTTCAGCCGGTCGGTCTCTTCCGGCGACAATGGAGGGGGAGCTGCCCGCCGGCGGCGGCGCGCGAAGAGCAGAACGGCCAGCCCGATCAGGGCGGCCAGGGCCGGCGAGAGCCAGAGCAGCCAGGTCTCCGGCCGGAAGGGCGGCTTGAGCAGAACGTAGATTCCATAGCGCTTGACCATGAAATCGATGATCTGGCGGTTGCTGTCTCCGGCGACGACGCGGCGGCGGATAATGGTGCGGAACTGTTTGGCCAGCCCGGCCTGCGAATTCTCGACCGTCTCGTTCTGGCAAACCAGGCAGCGCAGCTTGTTGCCGATTGCCTCCGCGCGGGCTTCCTGGGCGAAGGTGAGCTTCACGCCATCGCGCGTGATGCTGGTTGGATGGGCGCTCGCCGACGAGGACGAAGCCGGCGCAGCCAGCGCCGTGCCACAGGCGAGCACGAGTCCCGCGAACAGCAGAACGAGCCAACGCCTCATGTGAGCCTCTGCATGGCGGGCCGGAGCTGGTCATCGATGATCTCAGGCACCAGAGGCGCCGCGATATGCCACACCACCTTGCCGCCCGGCGCGATCAGGAAACTCTCCGGCACACCGTAGACGCCCCAGTTGATGGCAGTCCGCCCCGAGGGATCGGTGGCGAGACGCGCATAGGGATTGCCGTATTTTGCGAGGTAGAGGGCGATCGCCTCCGGCTTGTCCTGATAGGCGATCCCCCAGATATCGACGCCGGCCTTCGCCAGCCGGTCGAGATAGGGCGCCTCACCCGCGCAGGGCACGCACCAGGAAGCGAAGAAATTCACCAGAACCGGCCGCTTCTGGGCGGCGAGCACCGGCTTGTCGAAGCCCTTCCGGCCGTTCACGCCCGGCAGGGTGAAATCCGGCACATCATGGCCAACCAGAGGATTGTCGAAGGCTTGCGGATTGTAACTGCCGGTCCTCATCCGGCGGAGCAGTTCATAGAAGCCGACGCCGCCTGCACCCACGACGAGCAGCGGCAGACCGAACAGCATGCGGCGCGAGACGCTCATCGGGCAGGATCACACCGTGGCCGAGCCGGACGGCCGGCGCAGCCTGTTGCGCACCGGGGCGCCGACGCGGAAACGACGGTCGGTCAGGGAGATCGCGCCGCCAAGCGCCATGATGAGGCCTCCGAGCCAGATCTCCGGCGCCAGCGGATGGATGTTGAACCGGAACTCGCCACCACCGCTGTCGTTGTCACCGGCGAAGGTGGCAAAGAGGTTGCGCACACCGTTGGTGCTGATCGCTGCGGCCACCGTTTTCACCTTCTGGTTCGTGAAAAAGCGGGTTTCGGGATGCATCATCTCGACGAAATGGCCGTTCCGCGTCACCTCGATGGTGGCTTCCCGCGCCGCGTAGTTCGCCCCCTTGGCCGGCGCGATCGAAATCAGCTTCCAGTTGTAGCCGCCGAGATCGATCGACTGGCCGGGGTTGAGTACCCGGATCGTATGCACCTGCAGCGACATGCCAGCGATGCCAAGCACCGCGATGCCGAAGCCTAGATGCCCGAGCGAGGCGCCGATCGCGGCACGGGGAATGGTGAACAGCCGCGCGAAGGACTGGCGGAGCGGCACGCGGAACAGCCTGACCCGCTCGGCGAGATCGATCAGCGCGCCGATCATCACCCAGACCGCGCCGGCAAGGCCGAGAGCCGCCACGAAATGGCCTCGAAGGATGAACGCGCCGAAAACGATCAGCGCGACCACAGCGCCGAACCACAGCTTGGTCAGAGCCGGCAGAAGGACTGCGCGCTTCCAGGACATCATCGGCCCTACCGCCATCGCGAGGATCAGCGGTGCGGTGAGCGGCAGAACCGTCTGATCATAGAACGGCGCGCCGACCGAGATCTGCCGGTTGAAGAGCAGGTCGAGGAACGGAGGATACATCGTTCCGGTGAACACCACCGCGGCGATGATGCAGAGGAAGATGTTGTTGAGGATCAGCGCGCCCTCACGCGAGACCGGCGCAAAAACCCCGCTCGCCGCAAGCGCAGGAGCGCGGAAGGCGAAGAGCAGCAGCGAGCCGCCGATGGTCAGTGCCAGCAGTACGAGGATGAACAGGCCCTGAGCCGGCGAGGCCGAGAAGGCATGCACCGAGTTCAGCAGGCCGGAGCGGACGAGGAAGGTGCCGCAGAGGCTGAGCGAGAAGGTCGCGATCGCAAGCAGGACCGACCATGTCTTCAGCGCTTCGCGCTTCTCGACCACGATGGCCGAGTGGATCAGCGCCGTGCCGGTAAGCCAGGGCAGCAGCGCGACGTTCTCGACCGGGTCCCAGAACCAGTACCCGCCCCAGCCCAGCGTGTAATAGGACCACAGCGAGCCGAAACAGATGCCGCAGGTGAGGAACAGCCAGGAAACCAGCGCCCAGGGCCGCACCCAGCGCCCCCAGGCGGCGTCCACCCGCCCCTCGATGAGGGCGGCGACGGCGAAGGCGAAGGCGATCGAGAAGCCGACATAGCCGGTGTAGAGAATC
Organism: Acidiphilium sp. JA12-A1; assembly: GCF_000724705.2. Taxonomy (NCBI): domain Bacteria; kingdom Pseudomonadati; phylum Pseudomonadota; class Alphaproteobacteria; order Acetobacterales; family Acidocellaceae; genus Acidiphilium; species Acidiphilium sp. JA12-A1. The sequence goes on along the minus strand of NZ_JFHO01000016.1, from coordinate 72,941 downwards.
GGCGGATGAACGGCGAGGCCAGGATCCTGCAGGATCGGGTTGACGCCCGCGCCATGCAGCGGCGGCGGCCAGATCCGCGCGAACGGGTTGGAGACGGCGATGACGAACGCCATGAAGCCTGCCGAGATCAGGCCGAGCACGCCGAGCACGCGCGAGCGCAGGCTGGTCGGGATGCTGTTGCCGAACGCGCCGACGGTCGCGCCGCAGAGCGACAGGATCAGGCACCAGAGCAGGATCGACCCGTCATGGTTCCCCCAGGTGCCGGTGATCCGGTAAAGGAGCGGCGTTGTCGACGACGAGTATTCGGCAACGTTGCGAACCGTGAAATCCGACACGACCCCGGCCCACACCAGGGCAAGGAAGGAGAGGCCGAGCATCACGAACTGGCTGATCGCCAGTGCGGGCGCGGTGCGGAGGATCAATCGGTCGCGCAGCATTGGACCGGCGATACCGATGACCGATTGTGCGACGGCAATGGCCAGTGCCAGCGCGAGCGCGAAATTGCCCAGGGTGGGAATCATTCTCCGGTCTCTCCCGTCCGCTCAGCCATTGTTGGATGCCTCGATCTGCGCCGGCGACTTGTCATCCCAGGCGCCGGCATTGGGCGGCGGCCCGAATTTCGGATTCCACTTGCCGGCCTTGCGCAGCGCCATCTCGACATCGCGCGGCATGTAATCGGCGCCATGTTTGGCCAGCACGGTAGAGGCCATGAACTCGCTGTCACCCTTGGCCATCGCGCCAATCGTGACCACGCCCTGCCCCTGACGGAACAGGCCCGGCAATACGCCGGTATAGACCACAGGGATCGAAGCGCGGCCATCGGTGATGCGGAATGTGGTGTAGGGCGCGCCGTTGCGCGTGCCCATCACCACGGTATTCGCCTGCACGATACCGCCAAGGCGGAAGACACGGCCCGGAGGCGGATGGCGGGCGGCGACCTGCTCGGGCGACATGAAGAAGGACAGGCTGGAGCGGAAAGCGAACAGCATCAGCGCCACCGCGGTGGACAGGCCGATGCCGCAGGCGATCACGATCCAGAGGCGGCGCTTCTTGCGGCTCATCATCACACGGCACTCCCGGATTTCTCGTGCCGACGCGGCTCGACCGCGGCGAGCCTGCGCCGCGCCGAGCGATAGCGGAAGAACGAGGAGATCGAGAGAAACCCGATGATGAGGAGGGCGACGCCGTAGCTGCCGACCACGTAGGGCATCGTATGCTTGACCATGTCTTCAGTTCCCGGAGCGCTCCGCGCGTGCGAGCAGCAGGGCCCGCGTGCGGTTCTCCATGATTCCGCTCGAAATCCGCGCGAGCGACATCGCGATGAAGGCCAGATAGAAGCCGACCGTGCAGATCAGCAGCGGATAGAGCATGGTGATGTAGATCTTGGAGGGGCCGGTCAGGGTGATCGAGTTGCCCTGGTGGAGCGAATTCCACCAATAGACGCTGAACACGATGATCGGCAGGTTGATTGCGCCGACCAGGCCGAGGATCGCGGCCGCACGATAGCCGTGCTGCGGGTTGTCGAAGGCGCGGATCAGCGCCATGTGGCCGAGATAGAGGAAAAACAGGATCAGCACCGAGGTCAGACGTGCATCCCACACCCAGTAGGTGCCCCATTCAGGCTCGCCCCAGAGCGACCCGCTGATCAGGCAGAGCGCGGTGAAGCCGGCGCCGACCGGGCCCATCTCCTTCGCCGCGATATCGGCGAGCGGGTGCCGCCACACAATCGAGAGCAGTGAGCAGATCGCCAGCGCGGCGTAGCCGTTCATCGCCACCCAAGCCGCCGGCACATGCACATACATGATGCGCGAGGCAATACCCTGCTGCCAGTCGGCCGGGGCGAAGAAGAAGCCCCAGACGAGTCCGACCGTGCAGGTCAGCAGCGCCGTCCAGCCGATCCAGGGGATGATGGGCTGCACCAAGCGCTGGAAGCGGCCGGGATTGGCGAAACGATGCAGCCAGGCCCCGGTTTTCGACGTCGGAACGGCGATCGCGCCGCCTGGCACGTCTCCCGCGTATTCCGTAATTGCTGAACGGTCCATTGATAGATTGTCTAATACGAATTTGAATTTTTGACACCCCCCGCCCTCGCACGCACCCGGTTCCCGCGATCACATCTTGGCGCAGAGCGATCCGCCGCTATGCTGGGAGGCAGAGAAAACGCCAGAATGGAGCCATCCCATGCAGTTCCTCCTGATCGCCCATGACCGGGAAGACGGTCTTGCCCTGCGCAAGCAGGTGCGCCCGGAGCATCTTGCCTACCTCGAAAGCATAAAGTCGAGCATCGTCTTCGGCGGCCCGATGCTGGGGGCGGACGGCAATCCTTGCGGCTCGATGATCGTCTACGAGGCGGCGGACCGCGCGGCGGCCGAGGCGCTGGTCGCGAACGACCCCTATAGCAAGGCCGGGCTGTTCGGCGCGGTCGAGATCCAGGGCTTCCGCACGGTGGTGCGCGACGGCACGCTGACGCCGTGAACTACTGGCTGGTCAAGTCCGAGCCGGACGCGTTCTCCTGGGACCAGCAGGTGGCCAACGGCGTCGAACCCTGGACCGGCGTGCGCAACCACGCCGCCAGGAACAACCTGAAGGCGATGCGCGTGGGCGACCGCGCCTTCTTCTACCACTCCAATATCGGTCGCGAGATCGTCGGCGTGGTCGAGGTGGTGCGGGAGGCCTATCCGGACCCGACCGCCGAGTCGGGCGACTGGGTGGCCGTGGATATGAAGGCCATCGCGCCGATGCCGCATCCGGTCGGCCTTGCCGCGATCAAGGCCGATCCGGCGCTGGCGGACCTCGCACTGGTGCGCCTGTCGCGCCTGTCGGTCGGCCCGGTCAGCCCGGAGCACTGGGCGCATCTCTGCGCCATGGGCGGGTTGCGGCTCTAGCGCAGCGCCCCCCTAGCCGCGCAGGAAGGGCTCGATCGCCGCAAGCACCTCGCGCGGCTTCTCGGCGTGGAGCCAGTGGCCGGCATCGGCGATCGTCTCGATGCGGGCCTGCGGGAAGCGGGCGCGGATCGCCCCATGCGCTTCCAGCGGCACGTAGGACGATGTCGCCCCCGCGACGAACAGCGCCGGGCCATCGTAGCGCGCACCGGGCGCCGGATCCGCCCAGCCGACCAGATCGGTCATCGCGCCGGCGATTTCCTCAAGGCCGAGGCGCCAGCGCGGCGCCGCGCCGAGCACGAGATTGTGCAGCAGGAATCCGCGCAAGGCCGGCTCCGGCACGCTGGCGGCGAGGGCAGCGTCCGCCTCCTGCCGCGTCAGCCCCGGATGCAGCGCGAGGCCGCGCATCGCCCGGACATAGCCCAGATGCTCGTGACCATAGGCGATCGGCGCGATATCGAGCACGGCGAGGCGGGTAATGCGGCCGGGATGGGTGAGCGCCAGCGTCATCGCCGTCTTGCCGCCCATCGAGTGCCCGACCACGCCGGCCGAGGCGATGCCGAGCGACTCCATCGTCTCGGCGACATCCTCCGCCATGACCCGGTAGCGCATGTCCGCATCGTGCGGGCTGTCGCCATGGTTGCGGGCATCGAGCGTGGTGACGCGGAACTGCGCCGCGAGCCCACGGGCGATGACGCCGAGATTGCGCCCGGCGCCGAACAGCCCGTGCAGCAGAATGACATCCGGGCCTGTGCCGGTCGTTGAGGCGTGGAGAATCATTTCGGTTTGTCGATCCCTTGGCTTGGGCTAGGGTTGGCCGATGCAGGCGGAAAATCAACCCGGGGCGGATGCGGCACGGCTCGAACGGCTCGTCGCGCGGCAGGCGGAGAAGCGGCATCTCGCCGCAATCTGGGCGGCGCGGGTTGGCCTTGCCGCCGGCATGACCGTGCTCGATATCGGCGCGGGCACCGGTGCGCTCGCCCTCGAATACGCGGCTCTCGGCGCGCGCGTGCTGGCGATGGACCCGGATTCCGCATCCCTTGCCTATGCCGCCGCCGAGGCGGCGCGGCGCGGCCTTGCCCTGGAGACGATCGTGGGGCGGGCCGAGGCGCTGGCAGCGCTGCCCGCGGCGCCGGACCGGGTGATGCTGACCGATGCGCTGCATCATATGCAGGAGAAGGATGCGGCGTTGCGCGCGATCCGCGCCGCGATGAAGCCCGGCGGCGCGCTGTTCATCGCCGAATACGACCCGGCGGGGCCCGGGGCGGTCGGCGCGCCGATGGCGCGGCGGATGGCAGCGGCGGAGGCGCTGACTCTCCTCGCCGCCGCCGGGTTTGCCGCCTCTGCCGCCGAGGCCGGGCCGGACGAGCACTACACGATCATCGCCGTGCCGTGACCGGCGGCATCGCGCGCGGAGGAGCGGTGCTCGCCGTGGCCGCCGCCCTTGTGGCGGGATCGGCGCTTTTGCTCCTCGTGCCGCAGGCAATCGGCCCCTTGCAGGGCTTTCTGGCGCTCGGCCTTGCCGGGGCCGCGGCGCTCGCCTGGCCGGAAGGGGCGATGGCCGCCTGGCTGATCCTGGTCGCGACCACGCCCGAGATGTGGCTATCGGACATGATCGGCCATCACGAGACGATCATCGCCCTGCTCAAGGTTACGGGGCTGGCGATCATCGGGCTGGCCGCGCTGCGCCGCGGGAGCCGGTTCGACCGCTACAATCCCAGCTTCGCCTTCCTCGTCATGTTTGTCGGCGGCTTCGTGCACGGCCTTTGGCCGGGGCTGACGCCGCTCGCCTCGCTGCGCTCGCTGGTCGGCTCTGCGGCGCCGTTCGCCGCCGGCTTCATGCGGGCGGAGGCGCGGATGCGCGCGGCGATCATCCGCTGCACCATCATCGGCCCGGCGGTGACCGTGGCCTTCGGCCTGCTGCTGCACGCGGCCGGCCTGCGGGCGCTCTATGGCGTTCAGCTCGGCGCGATCCGACTGCAGGCCTCGAGTTCGCCCGCCTTTCTCGGCGGGTTCGCGATGATCGCCATCTATGCCGGGCTGGTCGCCTTCGCCGGCAGCGGCCGACGGCGGGAATGGGCGTGGATTGGCGCGAATTTCCTGATCCTGCTGGCCAGCGGCGCGCGCGCGCCGCTGGCGCTCGCCACCTTCGCCACGCTCGCCACCCTGCTTTCGGTCAAGGCGCCGGATTTCGGCATGCGAGCGCGGCTGGGCCTGCTGACGACGGGCGGCGCGGCGTTCGGCGCCGTGCTTCTCGCCGGGCCGGCGCTGCATTTCGTCCGCGTGATCGACCTCATCCATCTGGGCGATGCCGCCAGCCTGTCCAACCGCAACCTGATCTGGCCCTATTTCGAGGCGGCGCTGGCGCGCTCGCCCTGGCTCGGCTGGGGGGTGGGCGCGGGCAAGGTGATCGTGCCGTTGCATTCGCCGATCGGCCGCTTCCTCGGCACCAACGCGGCGCATGACGAATATCTGCGCATCGCCTGCGAAGGCGGCGTGCCCGGTGCGCTGCTGCTGTTCGGCCTGCTCGGCCTGTGGCTGTTTCGGGGCAGCGCTGCGCTGCCGGTGGGGCAGCGACGGCTGATCCGCCTTGTGTTTCTCGCCTTCGCAGTGCAATCTCTGACAGATAATACTTTGATCGCAACGACCAGCCTGACGTTCTTCACATGGGCGCGGGCGGTGTTCATCAATCCCGACGAAGGATCGGCCCCGGCATGACCATGCTTCCGCTTTCCCGCCGCGCGCTGCTGGCCGCGCCGGCGTTTCTCGGCCTGGCGCCTTCCCTCGCCCGCGCCGCCGGCCCGACGCCGCCGATCTGCATCGTGCTCGATTCGGGCGGCTCGCGCGTCTCGGTCATCGACATGACGACGCGCAAGGTGATCCACACCGAGCCGACGCTGCGCGAACCCGGCCACTGGGCGCTGACGCCGGACCGCAAGACGCTGCTGATCGCCGATGCTTCGGGCAATGCGCTGTTCTTCTTCGACCCCGTAACCGGGCGCGAACGCGGCCACAAGCTGATCCCCGATCCCTACCAGCTCTGGTTCAGCCCGGACGGCAAATTCCTTACCGTGAACTGCCTGCGGCTCAACCATGTCGACATCTATCATGCCGACGCGCTGACCCTCGCCCACCGCTTCCGCGCCGGATCGATGCCGAGCCATCTGAGCTACACGCCGGATTCGCGCACCGTCTTCGTCTCGATGCAGGATTCCGGCACGCTGGTCGCGATCGATCTCGTCACCATGCGCGTCCGCTGGACGGCGCCGGTCGGCAAGACGCCGGCCGGGGTGATGTGGCATGACGGCGTCGTGCTGGTCGCGATCATGGGGAGCGATCATCTCGCCGTGGTCGATCCGGCGAACGGCAAGCTGCTGCGCACCGTGCTGACCGACAAGGGCGCGCACAACATCTTCCTCACGCCGGACCGCAGCGAACTCTACGTCACCAACCGCGTCGCCGGCTCGCTCACCGTGCTGGACGCGAAGAGCCTCGGCTTCAAGCGGCGGATTCCGATGCCGGGCGGGCCGGACGATCTATGCTTCTCACCGGACGGACGGCTGTGGATCGCGCTGCGCTTCGCCTCCCGCGTCGCCGTGCTCGACCCGGCGAGCGGTGCTGTGGACCACATCACGGTCGGCCGCTCGCCGCACGGGATCTATCTCTCGACCCTGCTGACCGACACCGCCGCCCGCACGGCGATGCGCCTGGCCTGAGCATGCTGCCGGCCCATCCGTTCAACGATCTGGCCGGCTGGGTGGAGCAGGTGGCGGTGCTGCCGCTGCTCTACCGGTTCGGGCTGATGCAGTGGAGCGAACTCTCCTTCGGCTGGACGCTGGTCGCGATCTATGGCGTGACGCAGATGCTGCTGGCCTATGCGGTCTGCGTGCCGCTGGAGCGGGCGATGCCGATCGAGCGGTGGGACAGCCGGCGGGTGGTGCTGGTCGATGTGTTCTACACCTTTCTCGCCCGCGTCGGCGTGCTGCCGGTGATGACCTTCGTGCTGTTCTACGCGGCACAGGTGCGGCTCGACGGGTTTCTCGCCGATCATGGCTATGTGCCGCCGATGCTGGAGACGATCTTCCCGCCGCTGTTCGGCCATCCGGTGATCACCTTCGCGCTCTACGCGCTGATCCTCGACTTCGCCGATTACTGGCGGCACCGGCTCTCGCACCGTTTCCGTGTCTGGTATGCGCTGCATGCGGTGCATCACGCACAGCGGCAGATGACCTTCTGGTCCGACGACCGCAACCATGTGCTCGACGAGATGATCGGCTTTCTCTGGTTCATGGCGGTCGGGCTGCTGATCGGGATTCCGCCGCTGCAATTCCCGCTGCTGGTGCTGATCCTGCGCTTTGTCGAGAGCTTCAGCCACGCCAATATCCGCCTCTCCTTCGGCCGGATCGGCGAGCGGCTGCTGGTCTCGCCGCGGTTTCACCGCGCGCATCACGGCATTCTCGCCGCCGGCGAACGCTCGATCAATTACGGGGCGGTGTTTCCGTTCTGGGACATGCTGTTCGGCACCGCCGATTTCTCGAAGGATTTCGCACCGACCGGCGACCCCGAAGCACCCGAGGCGATGGCGAGCGGCGGATGGGTTGCCCAGCAATGGTCGGGGCTGGTGCATCTGGTCCGCTCGATCTGACGCGATTTTTCGCTTCCGCCCGGCGCCGATAAGGCGTTTCCTGCGCTCGCCATGCCGACCCTGTGCCGCGACTGCGATGCCATCTTCGAGGCCGCCGGCGCCTGCCCGCAATGCGAGGGGCGGCGCCTCGTCGCGCATGACGAGATCGCGACCCTCGCCATCGCCCATGTCGACTGCGACGCCTTCTATGCGAGCGTGGAGAAGCGCGACCGGCCGGAGCTGACCGACAAGCCGGTCATCGTCGGCGGCGGGACGCGCGGCGTGGTGGCGGCCTGCTGCTACATCGCCCGCCTCTCGGGCGTGCGCTCGGCGATGCCGATGTTCAAGGCCAGAAAACTCTGCCCGGACGCGGTGGTGATCGCTCCGGAGATGCGGAAATACGCGGCGGCGGCGGCCGAGATCCGCGCCCTGATGGCGACGCTGACGCCGCTGGTGCAGCCGCTCTCGATCGACGAGGCGGCGCTCGACCTCTCCGGCACCGCGGCGCTGCACAGGGCGCCGCCCGCGGTCGTGCTGAGCCGCTTCGCCCGGCAGGTCGAGGCGGAGGTGGGGGTGACGGTGTCGATCGGCCTTGCCGCCAACCGGCTGCTGGCGAAACTCGCCGCCGAGCGGGACAAGCCGCGCGGCTTCGCCGTGCTGGGAGCGGAGGCAGCGGCGGTGCTGGCGCCGGAGCCGGTCGGCATTCTCCCCGGCGTCGGCCCGGCACTGGCGCGCAAACTCGCCGGCATGGGGATCACGCGGGTCGGCCAGCTCGCCGCCCTCAACGATCGCGCCGCCCGCGCCCGGCTCGGGGAGGACGGGCCGATGCTGGCCGCGCGCGCCCGCGGCATCGATCCCCGCCCGATCGACCCCGCGCGGGCGACGAAGTCGATCAGTGCAGAGACGACCTTCGCCGAGGATATCGACGATGCGGCATCCCTCGCCCGCGTCCTGTTTCCGCTCTGCGAGAAACTCGCCCGGCGGCTGCGCGCCGAGGGCTTCGCCGCCGCCGGGCTCGTGCTCAAGCTCAAGACCGCCCGTTTCGAGACGCATACCCATGCGGTGCGGCTGACCGCTCCCACACAGCTGGCCGAAACGATCTTCGAGGCGGCGAAACCGGTCCTGATGCGCGCCGCCGGCCCGCGCTACCGGCTGATCGGGATCGGCGCCGCACGGCTCACCGATGCCGCCGAGGCCGACCGCGGAGATCTGGTCGATCAGGAAACGCCGCGCCGCGCCGCCCGCGAGGATGCCGTCGAGCGGTTGCGCGCGAAATTCGGCACCGGGATCATCCGCCGGGGCGGATGATCCGCCGGGCGCCCACGCCATGCTTGCCCGACGGCGCGAAAAGCCGATAGGCTTGCTCCGGGAGGATCGGCGGATGAAGCTGCGCGGATTCCTGACTGGCGTTATCGTGGCAGCGCCGCTGATTGCGGCGAGCGGGAACGCTGCCATGCCGACGCGGACGGTGAGCGAGCATGTCGGCCGGTTCGATGCGATCGTCCTGCACGGCCGTTTTCGTCTCAACTTCACCCGAGGCGAAACACGCTCTGTGAAGCTCAGCGGCGATCCCTATCTCGTGGAAAATCTGAGCGTGTCTGTGAAACGGGGCGTGCTGGACATCGATCGCCCCAGCGCGCTCGACTTGCCGCAGAACGAGACCGTGGATGTCATCATCACCGCCCCCTCGCTCGCCGCGCTTACGACGAAAGGACTCGTGCGGGCGGACGTGCGGAACCTGTCCGGCCAAACGTTCGACTTCATCAATGACGGCGCCACTGCGGCCACCCTCTCGGGCGAAGTGGGCAAATTCCGGATGATTTCACGCGGAGTCGCGTCGATCGATGCCAGCCAGCTGCGGGCGGCCAACGTGACGGTCTTGGTGCGGGGGCAGGGCAACATGAGGGTGTTCGCGCGCGAAAGCGCCAACATCACGCTGTACGGCGAGGGGAAGATCGAGGTTCTCGGTCACCCGAAAGACCATACGTTCAAGACGCTGGCTTACGGAACCGTGACGCTGCGCTGAGCAGCAGACATGAAAAAAGGCGCCGCTTTCACGGCGCCTTTTCCGAGACAGGCTGGGTTCAAGCCGCCTTCAGGTTCTCGGCGGACATCTTGCCCTCGCGGCCCTTGCGGACCTCGAATTCAAGGCGCTGGCCCTCGTCGATGCGGCCCAGGCCGGCACGCTCGACGGCAGAAATATGCACGAACACGTCCTTCGACCCGTCATCCGGCTGGATGAAGCCATAGCCCTTGGTTGCGTTGAACCACTTAACAGTACCTGTCGACATCGCGACTCTCCAAACAAACGGCAGCCCACGAAATGAGGGCCAGCAAACTCTTCAACTTGGGGAGGTGTCGAAGGCGGTAACGCCGTAACGCACGCAGCAACCAGAACCGAAAAGCGCCGTGATTCTCTTATACCGGCTTTTGCGGCCGAGGGCCAGCATGTATTCATGCCGGCGGCACGTAGGAGAGTCTCTCCCTGCCCTCGCGCTTTCCGGCGCGGCCGGTGGGCTCGAAGCCCACTGCACGCAACAACGACCAGGACGGGATGTTGGCCGGATGGCATTCGGCGAAGACGATCTCTCCGTGCAATGCCCGCAGCATCGCCGTCAAAGCCTCGCGCGCATAGCCACAGCGCTGGAACGCAGGACCAATCCAGTAGCCGACCTCGATCGCGGAACCGCCGCCACCCGTCGGCCCGCGGTGCGCGCCGAGCAGGCCGATCAGCTGCCCGTCGGCGGCAAGGCGGATGCCATGAAATCCCGGGTCGGATTCGATCAACGCCCGCGCTTGCGCGGGGCCGAAGCGCGAGGAGAGAAAATCGATGCGTCCGGTAATGATCGGATGGTCGGTAACGGCCGCGAGTTCCGCAGCATCGGCGATGGCGAGCGGCGCGAGACGAAGCCGCGCGGTCACCAATCGTACAGCGACAGGCGGCGTCCCTGTCAGGCCGGCTCGATCATGCATTGCAGCGGGTGTTGGTTCTCGCGGGCGAGTTCCAGAACCTGGATCATCTTGGTTTCCGCGATCTCGTAGGTGAAAATGCCGCAAACGCCGACACCGCGGCGATGGATCCGCAACGCGATCCGTCCCGCCTCATCGGTCGTCTTGCCAAACAGCCCGACCAGCGTTGCGACCACGAATTCCATCGGCGTGTAGTCATCGTTGAACATCATCACGCGGTAAAGCGGCGGTCTCTTCGCACGAGCGCGCGCATGCGTGGCGAAAACCGGATCCATGCCGTCCTGGTCGTCAAAATCGTCCATGCCGATGGCCCCATAAATGCGATTGCGGTCGCTGTCATGCAGAACCGTCGACTTGCACCCGACCCGCGTGCAAATCTGCAAATGGCGACGGACGGACCGGAATCCGGCCCGTCCGCTTATCATTCATCCGTCAGGCGGTGAAACCGCCCTTCCGCTTCAGAGCGCCGCGCCGAACTTCTCGACGGCGAGAGTGACACGCGCAGTGAGCGGCGCGATGGTCTGCTCGGTGAGCTTGAGCGACGCATCGGTGATCCGGCCGGTCTCGGCGACCGCCTTTTCCATCATCGCACGGGCATAACCGGTCTGGAGATCGACGGCTTCCTTCACCGACTTCACGCCGCCGAGCGCCTTCGTCATTGCCACGGTCTCCTCGACAGAGGCCTGGGTGGTGCTGGCAATCTGCTTTGAAATGCCCTGCAGACCCGCAGTGAAGATCTGGCCGGCCTTTACCATCGCCTCGAAATTGCCCTGGCTGAACGCCATCATCTCTTCTGTGGTCTTCATCGCCTTCGCCATCTGCTCCTTGACCTTCGCCTGCTGGGCCTCGAAACCCTTCGCGGCGTTTTCCATGCCTTCCTTCATCGACGTCAGGGTCTTTTCGAACCCGGCGGCAACCTGGGCCTTGGTGGCCTCAACAGTGGCTTCGGCCGCCTGCTGCACCGTCTCGGTCGCTTTGATCTTTGTGCTCATCCTAGTTACTCCTCGTGTGTCCGTTGCAACGATGCCGATGCGCCCGCGCACCAGCCTTGGCCGTCGTTGCTTTCGTCGCAAGGGAGAAAAACGACCGCCAAATTCCTTGCACTCACGTTTTATAGTGCAGTGCAACATGGCCGATTTAAGCCTGCCGCGAGGGTAAGTCAATGCTTTTTGTGCAACGCACAATGACACTGCGGTTAAGCCTCACGGCGCCGACCGCTCCCACAAACACGGAGCGCAGGAGGATATCCCATTAACCCTTTGGCTTTTTTGTTAATTTCTATTTTTGAACTGGACAGCGCCGACATTTCATCCTATCCGTCTTATGAGGCTTCGTTCATGTTTGGGGGACCGTATGCGTTTGGCCGAATTGCAAGGCTGGATTGTGAACATCCTGCGGCGCGGCTCGGTACTCGCGGCAGGCGGCTTGATGGGCGCGGCGCTGGCCGCACCTCAGGCTGCGCAGGCTAATCTGCATCAACGGTATCGACATGTCGTGCGCATACATGAACGCCTTGGGGGCATTGCCTCTCCGGCCGCCTCGGGGCCGCTTGCGCCCGGGATTGACTGGATCGTGATGGACGCGGCAACCGGCCGCATCCTCTCCGAGCACAACGCATATAACGAGCGCTTCCCGGCCAGCCTGACCAAGTTGATGACGCTGGATCTCGCTTTCCACGCACTCAGCCACGGCCGCCTGAACGCCAATACCCCGCTTCCGGTGAGTCAAGCGGCAGCGTCAGTGCAGCCTGTGAAGCTCAATCTTGTGGCGGGGCAGACCGTAACGGTCATGCAGGCAATGCTGGGCATGACGACCCTCTCCGCCAATGACGCGGCAACGGCGCTCGGACAGTACCTCGGCGGCGGCAGCATCCGGCGCGTTGCCGCCGAAATGACAGCGCGCGCCCACGCTCTCGGCATGGAGCGGAGCGAGTTCCGCAACCCATCCGGCCTACCCAATCCGAACCAGGTGACCGACGCCTACGACATGGCGATTCTCGCCCGTCACCTGCTGCTGGACTATCCGCAATATCGCTATCTTTTCTCCGTGCCGAGCTTCCGCTTCGAAGGCCGCACGATCCCCAATATCGATGGCATGCTCAAGCGCTACAACGGCGCCATCGGCATGAAGACGGGCTATACGGACCTCGCGCGGTTCAACCTCGTCACCGCCGCGGTGCGCAACGGTCACATGCTGATCGGCGTGGAGATGCACGCCCCGTCCTGGATCGTTGCTTACAATCGCATGACCCAGCTGCTTGATGCCGGCTTCGCAGCCGAAAGCGGTGCGCCGACGACCGTCATCGCAACTGCCACGTCACCACAGCCTCGCGCCGCAATGCCTCCGCCCCCGGTGCGCCAGCCGGCCGCGGCGCCCGTGCTCGTGGCGAGCCGAAGCAGAACCGCTCCTGTTCACATGATCGTTGCGCGTTCGGTCGGCCATGTCACGCGCGACATGATCCCGGGGTGGACCGCCCAGGTTGGCGCCTATGACAGCTACATCCTCGCCAAGAGGCAGGCCCTGACCATACGCGGCGAGCGCAAGGTCGGCATCGCTAGGGTTGGCAGCGCCGTGGTGCACCGGCACCGGATCTGGCGCGCTCAGATTGCCGGCCTCGACCATAACGATGCGAATCTGGTCTGCAGTGCGATGAGACGCGCTCATCAGTCCTGCTTCATCATTCCACCGAGCAACGAAAGCCTGGCGATGCGCTGACGGAACGGGCCTGATCAGCCGGCCCGTTGCCTTTTGACAAGCGCCAGAACGGCAGGCGCCGCCAGCACCAGCACCAGCGCATTCCACAGCATGAATTCGAGGTTGAGCGGGCCGGAAATCACGGCGCTTGCCACGGCGCCGGCGACCAGCAGGACGCTGGGCAGCCAGTCGCGCCAACTGCGCATGGCCGGCCGGTCGGCCACCGCCAGTCGCCAGACGGCGATTGCGATCGGCACGGCAAAGACAGGGAACGGCGCGTCACGATAACGCGGATCGAACACGAGCCCCGCCTGGACGATGACCGCGGTCACCACGAACAGGAACCAGAGATGGTCGAAGAGGCCTTTGCCCCAGTCGCGGGGGCTAGCCTTGCCGAACAGGCTCGCGCGCAGGAGCAACACCGTTGCTGCTCCATCCAGCGGCCGCCGCCCCTTGCCGCGTGAGGCAACGCGCAGAGCGGCAAGGGCGAGCAGACCCTGTGCCGGCAGATTGATCGCGGCGCAGATCATCAGGGACTTGTCGTACAGCACGTGATGGGTGATCGCCCAGGCGTAGACGAGCGCATTGCCAAGGCCGAAAGCGAGCGCCACGCCGGAGACACCCGCCATCCCGCCGATAAGCGCGAGGATCACCGACAGCGCGATCGCGGCACCGGCATAAAGCGGCCAATGCGGCATCTCCACCACCGGACCTTCAAGGGGGAATTTCGGCCGGCGTCCTGCGGACCAGATGCCCCAGTTGGCGCCGGCGATCCCCTCGTCGTGGTATTTCCAGTGCTGGTCGAACGCCTCGATCAGGTTGTAGTCGACATGCTCGCGATCGGCGAGGCTGACGAAGCGGCGCAGAAAGATCGCCTCGTTGACCCGCGAGGGCGCGGCATCCGCCCGCCAGCGCCCCCGGCTCGGCCAGCCGGTCTCCCCCACCGAGATCGTCTTGCCCGGAAAGACGCGCTCGGCCTTGCGGATGGTCCGGCCAATCCGCGCGATCGCGGCGTTCACCCCCACCGGGTGGTTCTGCCAGTAGGGCAGCAGATGGATCATCACGACGTCGACATGCTTCGCCACCTGCGGGAATTCGAACCAGAAGCTCGCGACATCGGCATAGGCGACCGGCTGCTTCACCCGGGCGCGCACATGATCGATGTCACGGATCAGTTCGCCCACCGAAAGGTCGCGCCTGAGCAGCACCTCGTTGCCGACGACGACGCGGGTGATCGTGTGCGGATGCGCGTTCGCCGCGGCGATCCCGGCCGCCATCTCCCGCGCATTGTCCTTCGGGTTCGGCCCGAGCCAGATCCCGGCCCAGACCTTCAGCCCCGCCCGCTTCGCCAGCGCGCCGATGTCGAAATCGCCCTCGATCGAGGAATAGGTGCGGATGCCGCGCGCGTGCCGCGCGATCAGGCGCAGGTCCTGCTCCACCTCGGCGGCCGAGGAGAAGGTTTTCGTCAGCGGCGACTGGCCGTTGCGGAACGGCGCGTAGGACACCGAGTTGAACCGCGCATCCGGCATGACGACGCCACCGGCACGCGGCCGGTTCGGCAGATACCATGCGGCAACGCTCAGCAGGCCGAGCAGAAAGATCAGATAGGGTCTTGCGGTGCGCATGGCCCATGCGCTTACAGGAGGCTCCACCGGCAGGCCAGAGGCGGCTCATGAGCATCGACGGGCTCGACGACAAGACGATCGCGCGCATACTGACCACCACGCGGCGGATCGCGCTGGTCGGCGCCTCGGCCAACCCGGCCCGCCCCTCGAACGAGGTGCTCGGCGCGCTGCTCCGCCTCGGCTACGACGTCACCCCGGTCAATCCCGGCCTTGCCGGCACCAGGCTGCACGGGCGAGAGGTCGCCGCCTCGCTCGACGATGCGACGCCGCTCGACATGGTCGAGCTGTTCCGCGCCTCAGAACGGGTGCTGCCGGCGGTGCGCGACGCGATCCGGCTGGGGGCGAAGACGATCTGGATGCAACTCGGCGTGGTGAACGAGGGCGCCGCCGCCCTCGCCCGCGCCGCCGGGCTCGTCGTGGTCATGAACCGCTGCCCGCTGATCGAGCGCCCGCGTCTCGGCCTCACTCCCTGAACGACGCGGCCGGATAGCCCTGGGCGAAGAGCAGCGCGCGCAGGTCGCCATGCTCGATGCGCACCGGCGCCGCCTCGGCGAGGATCGGCTTCGCGTGATACGCCACTCCCAGCCCGGCATCGGCGATCATCGCGAGATCGTTCGCCCCGTCGCCCACCGCCAGCGTCGCCGACAGCTTCACCCCGCGCGTCGCCGCCAGCTCGTGCAGCGCCGTGCGCTTGGCGTCGCGGTCCAGCACCGGCTCGGCGACGCGGCCGATCAGCCGGGTTCCGTCATCGAGCAACTCGTTGGCGCGATGCGTGTCGAACCCGACCTCCGCCGCCACCCGGCTGGTAAACCAGGTGAACCCGCCCGAGACCAGCGCCGTCACCGCGCCATGCGCGCGCATGGTGGCCACCAGCTCTCGCGCCCCCGGCATGATCGCGGTGCGCCGCCAGGTGCGCTCGAGCGCCGCGACATCGAGCCCCTCCAGCAGGGCGACGCGCTCGCGCAGCGCATCGGCGAAATCCAGCTCCCCTGCCATCGAGCGCGCGGTGATCGCGGCGACGCGCTCGCCCACCCCCGCCTCGGCGGCCAGCTCGTCGAGCGTTTCCGAGGTCACGATCGTGCTGTCCATGTCCGCGACCAGCACGGCCTTGCGCCGCCCACGATCCCTGACGCACATCACGTCCACCGGCGCATTGTCGATCGCCGCGCGCACCAGGGCGAAGTCTGGCGGATTCATGCAGGGAATTTCGGCGGCCTCGCCTGGCGAAAGCCACACTGGCGGGCCGCCGGCGGCCAGCTCGCGCACGCGGGCCACCATCGTGTCGGTCAACGTCACCTTGTCGCGCGCCGCGACCAGCACCAGAACGAATTTCATGACCCAGTCGCCTAGAGCATGTTCCGCCCCCCCGGCAAGGCCGCTGCTGATCGTCGCCGGGCCCACCGCCTCCGGCAAGTCGGCCCTCGCCCTCGCCGCCGCGCAACGCTTCGGCGGCACGATCATCAATGCCGACGCGATGCAATGCTATGCCGACTGGCGGATCATCACAGCCCGCCCCACGCCCGCGGACGAGGCGGCGGCGCCGCACCGCCTCTACGGCGTGCGCCGGCTGGAAGAGGCGGTCGATGCCGCCTGGTGGCGCGGCCGAGCGCTGGCCGAGCTGGCAGCGGCCGAGCTGCCGATCCTGTGCGGCGGCACTGGCCTGTATCTCTCGTCGCTGGTCAACGGCATCGCGCCGATCCCCGATCCGGGGCCGGACGCACGGGCGGAAGCGCGGCGGATGCTCGCGGCGGATGGACCGGCCGCGCTGCACGCCTGGCTTGCGGCGCGCGACCCGGCAACCGCAACGAAGCTGCGGCCGAGCGATCCCCAGCGCCTCGCCCGCGCCGCCGAGGTGCTGCTCGGCACCGGGCGCGGCCTCGCCGCCTGGCACGCCGCGCCGCGCGCCGGGCTCGCCGGATATCGCGTCATGCTGCTGCTGCTCGACCCGCCGCGCCCCGCGCTGCGCGAGGCGATCGCGGCGCGCTTCGAAGCGATGCTCGCCGCCGGCGCGCTGGCGGAAGTGGCCGCCGTCGCCGCCCGCGCCCCCGATCCCGCGCTGCCCGGCCTGCGCGCCCACGGTGTGCCGGAATTGCTGGCGCATCTCGCCGGCGCGATCAGCCTCGACGAGGCGACGTCCCGCGCCATCGCCGCCACCGCAGCCTATACGAAACGCCAAGCGACCTGGTTCCGCCATCAGAAACTGGCAGATCAGCGCAACACGCATACGATCAGATCAAGATTCACTGATTCTGCGCAATTTTCCGAAAGCACAGTCCGTTCGATCATTTCATTTATTAATTTATCGAGTTGACGCACCGCAGCAGACCGGGGTAGGCCTGCGTCGCGATCTGACAGGATGGGGATATGAACGCCGTGAACACCACAGTCGCTTCCGGGGCCGAAACCCTTCTCCGCGCACTGAAGGCGCAGGGGGTCGAGGTCATTTTCGGCTATCCGGGCGGCGCCGTGCTGCCGATCTATGATGCGATCTTCCAGCAGAACGCGATCCGCCACATCCTTGTCCGCCATGAACAGGCGGCGGTTCACGCAGCGGAAGGCTATGCCCGCTCGACCGGCAAGGTCGGTGTGGTGCTCGTCACCTCCGGGCCGGGGGCGACCAACGCCGTCACCGGGCTGGTGGACGCACTGATGGACAGCATTCCCGTTGTCTGCCTGACCGGCCAGGTGCCGACCCATCTGATCGGTAACGACGCGTTCCAGGAAGCCGACACGACGGGTATCACCAGGCAGGCCACCAAACACAACTATCTCGTCAAGCGCTCGGACGATCTCGCCCGCATCGTGCATGAGGCATTCCACGTTGCGCGGACGGGGCGGCCAGGCCCCGTGCTGATCGACCTGCCGAAAGACATCCTGATCAACCCAGCGCCATATACCGAGGCGCCGGAAGGCCCGCACCGCTCCTATCGCCCGCGCACCGCCCCCGATCTCACCCGGATCGCCGAAGCGGTGAGCGCGCTCAAGGGGGCAAAGCGGCCGATCATCTATACCGGCGGCGGGCTGATCAATTCCGGTCCGGAATCGGCCGAACTGATCGTTCACCTCGCGAAGCTCACCGGCGCGCCGGTTACCTCGACGCTGATGGGGCTCGGCGCCTTCCCGGCCTCGAACCCGGCCTTTCTCGGCATGCTCGGCATGCATGGCACCTACGAAGCCAACCTCGCCATGCATGGCTGCGACGTGATGCTGAACATCGGCGCCCGGTTCGACGACCGCGTGACCGGGCGGCTCAACGCCTTCGCGCCGCACTCGAAGAAAATCCATATCGATATCGATCCGTCGAACATCAACAAGAACGTGGTCGTCGACATCGCCATCGCCGCCGACGCGACCGAGGCGCTGCGCGCCCTCATCGCCGCCTGGAAGCAGGACAATTCCCGGCAGGACACGGCAGCGCTGGCCGAATGGTGGCGCATGATCGAAACGTGGCGCGAGAAGGACTCGCTGCGCTTCACCCAGAGCTTCGAGAAAGGCGCGATCATCAAGCCGCAGCATGCCATCCGCCGGCTGTGGGAAAAGACCCAGGGCCGCGAAACCTATGTCACGACCGAGGTGGGCCAGCACCAGATGTGGGCGGCCCAGCATTTCCGCTTCGACAAGCCGAACCGCTGGATGACCTCGGGCGGCCTCGGCACGATGGGCTACGGCCTGCCGGCGGCGATGGGCGTGCAGATCGCCCATCCCGACGCGCTGGTGATCGACATCGCCGGCGAAGCCAGCATCCTGATGAACATCCAGGAGATGGGCACGCTCGCGCAATACCGCCTGCCGGTGAAGGTGTTCATCCTCAACAACGAATACATGGGCATGGTGCGCCAGTGGCAGGAGCTGCTGCATGGTGGCCGCTATTCCGAGAGTTATTCGGCGGCCCTGCCCGATTTCGTGCGCCTCGCCGAGAGCTTTCACGCCGTAGGCCTGCGCGCCGAGAGCATCGACGATCTGGACCGGGTGATCGACGAGATGCTGGCGACCGACCGGCCGGTGATCGCGGACATCCATGTCGACCGTGCGGAGAACTGCTTCCCGATGATTCCTTCGGGCGCTGCGCACAACGAGATGCTGCTCGGGCCGGAACACGAGTCCAGCGCCGCCGGCATCACCGATGAGGGGCTCGTGCTCGTCTGAGCCCCGCCATCATCGCCGAGACCCGAGATCCCGAACCTGAAAGAGCCGACATGAACGCCATCGTCCAGGAAACCATGCGCGCCGCCACGATTTCCGTGCTGGTGGAAAACGAATCAGGCGTTCTCGCGCGCGTCATCGGCCTGTTTTCCGGCCGCGGCTACAATATCGACAGTCTCACGGTCGCCCCCGTCGAGGACGACCGGCGCAAGAGCCGCATCACCATCGTCACCTCCGGCACCGAACTGGTGATCCAGCAGATCAAGGCGCAACTCGACCGGCTGGTGCCTGTCTACCGCGTATCCGACTTGTCCGCCGAAGGGCCGCACATCGCCCGCGAACTCGCACTCATCAAGGTGATCGGCACTGGCGAGAAGCGGCTCGAAGCGCTGCGTCTTGCCGATGCATTCCGCGCAAGGGTGATCGATGCGACAACCGAAAGCTTCATCTTCGAACTCACCGGCGCCACCGACAAGCTCGATGCGTTTCTCGAGCTGATGCGCCCGCTCGGCCTCGCCGAGGTGTCGCGCACCGGCGTCGCCGCCATCGCCCGCGGCACCCGTACGATCTGACGGCATCCTGCCTCCGCGCCGGACTTCATGGCGCGGGATCCGGCGCAGGATTGTTGGCTGTGAACTATGCGATATTTGGCCGGCCGAGGCGGCGGCCTGGTGAACGACTTTCTATGGAGGCGACAGAGGTTGTGGCCGACGCCTGAGAGGATGGCGTTGATGGCATCCCCGTGACGCCGAGCAGGAAATTCCGTCCGAGATGGCCATCGGTCTTCATGTGGCCGATGACCGGCTCGATGGCAGCGTGCCTGCGCAATTCGTGGCGGATGGCGGGCGTGGTGCCGCGTTTCCGGCGGGCGACATCGCCTGACCGAACCGGAGGTCCATCTTTCATCAGGCTTCGGGCAACTGCGCCGTGTCGGTGATGACAAGGCTTTCGTGAAGCAGGGAAAGAAATGCGGCCACCGGGGTTCCCGGGCCGGCGACGGGCAGGTGGGCGACGACCAGTTCCCAGCAGAGTTCGGGTGATGAGAGACGCGCCATCCCGATGTCCGGATCACGCGCCACAACGACCGTCTCCGGCAGGAGGGCAATGCCTAGGCCGAGACTGACCAGTTTCAGCATCGTGTCGAGATCGCTGACTTCGAACGCGGTATGGCGGCCGATGCCGGCGTCACCAAAGCGGCCGTCGACCAGCCTGCGGGTACCCCAGCCCGTTTCGAAGTCGACAAACGGAAAATCCTTTATCGCCTCGAGGGCGACGCCGGTCAATCCCTCCAGCGGATGACCGCGGGGACAGGCGAGCACAACCTCGTCACACGCGATCATCGTTGTGACGAGATCGGACAAATGCGTACCCACCGGGAAGAACGCGGCATCGATGCCGCCGGCCCGTGTCCGGTCCGCAAGGGCTGACGAACTGCCCTGAATGAGCCGGATTTCGATGCCGGGATGCCGCTGGTGAAACCGCGCCAGAAGCAATGGCAGGTCGAGAAATGCGGGCAGGCTCTGCACTGTGCCGATTTTCAGCGTTCCCCGCTTCAGGCCCTGCACTTCGGCAACGGCGCTACGCGCATCCCGCACCGCCTCGATCGCCAATCGCGCTTTTTCAAGGAAGATCTCGCCCGCACCGGTCAGCCGCACGTCCCGGGTGCTGCGCACGAAAAGGGGTGCATCGAGTTCCCTCTCGAGTGCCCGGATCGACGTCGAGAGCGCCGATTGCACGATGTTCACGCGACGTGCGGCGCGCGTGAACTGCCGCTCCTCGGCTAGCGCGACAAAATGATGCAGCTGTCTGAGCTCCATGCGCCATCTCTCCATCTATCCGAGAGAAGATTCGGATCAATAAGTTTTATTTGAACGATATTCAACGCTCTCCATCTCCCGGGCGCCAGGATGGAGATTTGGAGATGGATGCATATACGACGCTGCCAAGGATCAGGCTCGGCCTGACCGATATGGAGATTACCCGCGTCGGCTTCGGCGCATGGGCCATCGGCGGGGCTGACTGGGCCGTAGGATGGGGAGCTCAGGATGACCGCGATTCGATCGCGGCAATCCGGCATGCCGTTTCGCGAGGCGTGAACTGGATCGATACCGCAGCAATCTACGGGCTCGGCCATTCCGAAGAGGTCGTCTCGCGTGCGCTGGCGGAGATGCCACAAGCCGAACGCCCCTATGTGTTCACCAAATGCGGCCTGGTATGGGACGAGACCGATCGCCACGCCATGCCGCGGCAGGTCGGCTCGCCGCAAAGCATCCGGCGCGAAGTCGATGCATCGCTGCGGCGCCTCGGCATCGAACGAATTGACCTTTATCAGGTGCACTGGCCAGCGAAAGACGGCACACGGCTGGCAGATTACTGGCAGACGATGCTGGACCTCAAGGCTGAAGGGAAAGTCAGGGCCGTTGGCCTGTCAAATCACAGTGCCGAGCAACTTGCGGTGGCTGAGCGGCTTGGCCATGTCGACACGTTGCAGCCCCCCTTCTCGGCAATCCGGCGCGATGCCGCGGAGCGCGAGTTGCCCTGGTGTCACGCGCACGGCACCGGCGTCATCGTCTATAGCCCGATGCAGGCGGGGCTGCTGACCGGGCGGTTCTCGGTCGAACGCGCAAAATCGCTTCCGGCGGATGACTGGCGCTCGCGCAATGACGAATTCATTGGCGACAAGCTGGCCCGCAACCTCCGTCTCGTCGACGCGCTGCGTCCTGTTGCAGAACGGCACGGTGTCTCGGTCCCGGCCGCCGCCGTTGCGTGGACGCTCGCCTGGCCGGGCGTATCCGGCGCCATTGTCGGCGCGCGCAATGCGTCGCAGGTAGACGGCTGGATTGCCGCCGCCAGCCTGCGGCTCGACAACGATGACATGGCGGCCATCGCGACCGCGATAGAGACGAGCGGCGCGGGAACCGGGCCCGCCCGGCCGGCGGGAGCGTGAGGTGGAGATGGCCTTGCATCCACCGCTGCGGCTGCTCGGCATTGTCGGCAGCCTGCGGCACAACGCCCATTCGCGCGCCGTCCTCCTTGGAGTGAGGAGTGTCCTTGACGCTCGTGTCAGCCTGTCGCTCGTCGGGGTCGACCTCCCGCTCTACAACCAGGACCTGGACGACGACAAACCGCCCCGCGCCGTTCATGACTTCCGGAAGCAAATCGCGGAGAGCGACGCTCTTGTCGTTTCGACCCCGGAGTACAATCACGGCATGCCGGGCGCATTGAAAAACGCCCTTGACTGGGCATCACGACCGCATGGCAATTCTGTGCTGAAGGGCAAGCCCTTTATTGTGGTGTCATCATCCCCTGCATTTACGGGCGGGGTCAGGGCACAGGCCCAGGTGAACGAAACGATGCTTGCGATGCAGGCCCTGCCGATTCCGGGACCGCAGATCGTCATCGGTGCGGTCGACGGTAAAGTATCCAATGGCCTCCTGGTCGACGGCACCAGCCTCGGCTTCATCACCGCCGCAATCGAAAACCTCCTAGCACCACGCGCGACAGATAACCTGGCCGAGAACATGGTTTCACTTGCGTGACTAAGCCGCTATCAGATCCAGCCTGCACTCATCAATATCAACGAAGAACGACCAATCCAACCTCACAAAAAGCGACAAAATCGACAATATACATTCATGATTTATAAAATATTTGAGGACGATATGAACAAAAACATCCCCTGAACAAGCAAAAGAGACTCCGATGAGACGACAATATCTTGTCCATGCGCCGATCAGGCGCAAAATGATCGCGCTTTACACCGCTCTGATCACCGGCGCGATTATGGCGGGACTGCAAGCGGCCTCGGCCGCTCCCCCCGGCGGCGAGTTTCCATCGAAGGTGCCGGTTCCCGCCGACAACCCGATGACCCCCCGGAAGATCCATCTTGGCAAGCAGTTGTATTTCGATCCGCGGCTGTCATTGTCGGGCGACGTGTCCTGCGACACCTGCCACAACGTCGCGGGAAATGGCAGCGATGGACTGCCGCTCTCCTTCGGTGTTCTGGGCCGCGTCGACCGGCCAAGACACGCGCCGACCGTGTTCAATTCCGCGTTCAATACGGTCCAGTTCTGGGACGGACGCGCAAAGAGCCTTGAAGATCAGGCGAAGGGGCCATTGCTCAATCCGATCGAGATGGGCATGCCGAGTTCCGGAGCCATCGTGAAGCGCCTGGCTGGGATTCCCGGTTACAGGCGGGAATTTGCCCGTGTTTTCGGCGGCAAGACGCCGATCACCTTCGAACACGTCGTTCAGGCGATCGCCACATACGAACGGACCCTGGTGACGCCCGACAGCCCATACGATCGGTATCTGAAGGGCGACAAGAACGCGCTCGACAAGTCGGCGAAGCAGGGAATGCACGAGGTCTCCGATCTCGGCTGTGCGAGCTGCCACGCCGGCGCGATGTTCGATAATCCGGGCCTGCCCATGGGAACCGGTTGGTTCAGGAAATTCCCCATGATCCCGACAAACCCGACCTGCGCCACCTATGTGCGGGAGTACCATCTCGCCGACGATCCCGGACGGTTTGACGTCACGCACAAGCAAAGCGACGAGCACGTCTTCAAGGTTCCGAGCCTGCGCAACGTCGCCGTCCTTGCGCCATATTTCCAGAACGGGTCCGTGGGGTCGCTGCGAACCGCCGTTCGGGTGATGGCCGCATGTCAGTTGGGCAAGACGCTGACCGGGCTGCAGACGACGAACATCGTCGCGTTCCTAAACAGCCTGACCGGAAAGTTTCCGGTCGAGACCATGCCACGCCTGCCGGAAACACCCGACAGCACATCAATGATGCAGGCTGCCAAGCTCCAGCAAAATCGGCGCCAGCTCAACTGAAGTTGACCCGTAAACGGACAAGGGAGCTTCTTCCAGGAGGCTCCCTTTCTGCGAATATTTCGTGGTGGCCTGCACAGCGGTGGTCGGAGGTGTATCGCGCCGGTCGCACCGTGATCACGCGATGCGGAAGAAGTCGCCCGTCTCAGGCAAGGTTGTGGAAGGCGGCAATCGTCTCGATGATATCGGTGCCGGTCACGTCGAGATGGGTGCATAGCCGTAGCCTGGTCGCCCCCATCACCGAAACCATGATCCCTTGCGCGCGAAGCGCCGCCGCCCAGTCCCCGGGAGTGCGGCCTGAAGCCGCGACATCCACATAGACCAGATTCGTCTCCGGCGGTTCGACGTTGAGACCGCCGATCGCCGCGAGCCCTGCTGCAAGGTCGCGGGCATTCGCGTGGTCCTCGGCCAGCCGGTCCACGTTATGATCGAGCGCATACAGGCAGGCCGCAGCGCAGATTCCGGCCTGCCGGAGCGCACCGCCCAGGCGCTGCTTCCACCGCCAGGCGCGATCGATCAGGTCGGCTGAACCGGCCAGAACGGCACCGAGGGGGGCGCCAAGCCCTTTTGTGAAGTCGATCCACACGGTGTCGAACGGCGCCGCGTAGGCGGCGGCGGAGATTCCGCTCGCGACCACGGCGTTCATCAGGCGCGCGCCATCCATGTGCGTTGCCATTCCGGCCGCGCGGGCAATGCCGACGAGATCACGAAGAGTAGCCAAGGGCCAGATCGTGCCGCCGCCGAGATTGGCCGTCTGCTCGATTTCCAGCAGCGCCTGCGGCGCGGCATAGCGGGAAGGCATCGTCAGCGCGGCGCGAAGATCGTCGGCCGAGAACATGCCCCGTGCGCCCCGCAGGCCGAGTACGCGCGCCCCCGCCAGCGCCCAGGGGGCTCCGCCCTCAGCCTCGATGATATGCGCGGTCTCGTGCGCGATGATCTCGTCGCCGGGACGGCAATGGGTAAGGATGGCCACCGAATTGCACATCGCCCCGGAGGGCAGGAACATTGCCGCCTCCTTCCCCAGCATGGCGGCCACACGCTCGCAGAGCGCATTCACGGACGGATCAAGACCGAGTTGCTCATCGCCCACTTCGGCGCCGAGCATCGCCTCGCGCATCGCCGGCGACGGTCTGGTCTGGGTATCAGAATAGAGATTGATGCGCACCGGCGGCAACGAAGGATCGGGCCGGAGCGGGGCGTACATCCTAGCCCTCGGCGGGTGCCGCGAGATCGGCGCCGGACTGCGGCGTGCCGTAAACATCGCGCGCGCGCTTCAGAAATGCCGCGACCATCCGGCGCACCGCCTCGGCGAACACCGCACCGATGGCCTTCTGCAGGATCAGGCTGCGAAATTCGAAATCGACATAGAAATCGATCATGGTGCCGCGTTCGTCCGGCAGGAACCGCCACTCGTTGCGCAGGTAGCGGAAGGGGCCGTTCTCGTAGCGGACATGGATATGCTCGGGCGCGTTCAGCATCACGCGGGAGGTGAAACTCTCGCGGAACGGACCGAACCCGATGGTCAGGTCCGCCAGCATTTCATCGCCGCGCTGCGAGCGGACGCGCGCGCCGATGCACCAGGGCAGGAATTGCGGATATTTCCCCACATCGGCCACGAGATCGAACATCTGGCCGGGCTGGTAGAGGACCAGTTTCCGCTCGGTGTAGCGCGGCATGTCAGGCCGCGTGCCGGGCGGCCCGGGCTTCGCGC
This sequence comes from Acidiphilium sp. JA12-A1, assembly GCF_000724705.2. Lineage (NCBI taxonomy): Bacteria > Pseudomonadati > Pseudomonadota > Alphaproteobacteria > Acetobacterales > Acidocellaceae > Acidiphilium > Acidiphilium sp. JA12-A1. Next base: position 47,459 of record NZ_JFHO01000016.1, on the reverse strand, counting down.
AGGGCGGCGAAATCGGCATCCGCGTGATAGGAGGAGCGGGTCAGCGGCGTCGCCGACACCATCAGGAACCCCTTGGCGCGGGCCATGGCGGCAAGATCGGCGAACTCGTCGGGGGTGACGAACCGGTCGACCGCGGCGTGTTTCACGGTCGGCTGGAGATACTGGCCGATGGTGAGGAAATCGACATCGGCGATGCGCAGGTCGTCCATCACCTGGCCGACCTCGCCGCGGTCCTCGCCGAGCCCGGCCATCAGGCCGGATTTGGTGAAGATGCTTGGGTCGAGCTGCTTCACCCGGTCGAGCAGGCGGAGCGACTGGTAATAGCGTGCGCCGGGGCGGATCGAGGGGTAGAGCCGCGGCACGGTTTCGAGATTGTGGTTGAACACGTCCGGCCTGGCAGCGACGACCACCTCCAGCGCACCGGGCTTGCGCAGGAAGTCCGGGGTGAGGATCTCGATCGTGGTGGAGGGTGCGGCGGCGCGGATCGCGCCGATCACCGCCGCGAAATGCGCCGCCCCGCCATCATCGAGATCGTCGCGGTCGACCGAGGTGATCACCACATGCTGCAAGCCGAGCCGGGCCACGGCTTCGGCCACGCGGGCCGGTTCGTCGGCGGCGAGCGGCGCCGGCTGGCCGGTGGTGACGTTGCAGAAGGCGCAGGCGCGGGTGCAGATTTCACCCATGATCATCATGGTCGCGTGGCGCTGCGACCAGCACTCGCCGATATTCGGGCAGGCCGCCTCCTCGCAGACCGTCACCAGCTTGGCCTCGCGCATCAGCGCGCGGGTTTCGTGATAGACGGGATGGTTCGGCGCCTTCACCCGGATCCAGGCGGGTTTCCGCTGGATCGGGTTATCCGGCCTGTGCTGCTTTTCCGGATGGCGGAGCTTGCCGCCCCCCGAATTCCGGTGATCGATCTCGACGCGCATGACGGATCAGAAGTGGATGACCTGTCCATACGCGTCAAGCACCGATTCGTGCATCGCTTCACTGATCGTGGGGTGGGGGAAGACGGTGTGCATCAGTTCGGCCTCGGTGGTTTCGAGCTGCCGGGCGACCACGTAGCCCTGGATCATCTCGGTCACCTCGGCGCCAGCCATGTGCGCGCCGAGGAGCTCGCCGGTCTCGACGTCGAAGACGGTCTTGATCATGCCTTCGGGTTCGCCCATGGCGATCGCCTTGCCGTTGCCAATGAAGGGGAAGCGGCCGATTTTCACCTTGCGGCCGGCTTCCTTCGCCTTTGCTTCGGTCATGCCGACCGAGGCGACCTGCGGGCGGCAATAGGTGCAGCCGGGGATGTTCCAGGTCTCGAACGGATGCGGCTTCAGCCCCGCGATATGCTCGATGCAGACCACGCCCTCGTGGCTGGCCTTGTGGGCGAGCCAGGGCGGGCCGGTCAGATCGCCGATCGCGTAGACGCCCTCGACGCCGGTGCGCCCGAAACCATCGACCACCACATGCGTGCGCTCGACCTTCACGCCGGCCTGCTCAAGGCCGAGATTTTCGACATTGCCGACGATGCCGACCGCGGAGATCACCCGCTCGGCGGTGATCTTCTGCGCCTTTCCGCCGGCCTCGATCGTGACGGTCACGCTGTCCCTGCCCTTCTCGACGCCCTTCACGCTCGCCCCGACGAGCAGCTTCATGCCCTGCTTCTCGAACTGCTTGTGCATGAAGGCGGAGATTTCCTCGTCCTCCACCGGCAGGATGCGCGGCAGCGCCTCGACCACCGTCACCTCGGCGCCCATGTTGCGGTAGAAGCTCGCGAACTCGATGCCGATCGCGCCGGAGCCGATCACCACGAGGGATTTCGGCATGATGTCCGGCACCATCGCCTCGCGATACGACCATATGAACCGGCCATCCGGCTCAATGCCGGGCAGGACGCGGGCGCGCGCGCCGGTCGCGAGGATGATGTGCTTCGCCTTCAGCGTGGCGACCGGCTTGCCGTCCTTCTCGACCGCGAGCGTGCCCTTGCCGGCGAGCCGGCCGGTGCCGTCGAACACCGTCACCTTGTTCTTCTTCAGAAGATGGGCGACGCCCGAGGAAAGCTGCTTTGCCACGCCGCGCGAGCGCTTCACCACCTTGTCGAGATCGAACTTCACGTTCTCGGCGGAGAAACCGTATTCGGGCAAGGTGTGGAGCAGATGGTTGATCTCGGAGGAACGAAGCAGCGCCTTGGTCGGAATGCAGCCCCAGTTGAGGCAGATGCCGCCGAGATTTTCGCGCTCGACCAGGGCGACCTTCAGCTTGAGCTGCGCGCCGCGGATCGCGGTCACGTAGCCGCCGGGGCCGCCGCCCACCACCACCACGTCGAAACTCTGATCGGTCATTGTTCTGCTCCTATGCGGCAAGGGCGGCGAGGGCCTCGCCCTTCAGACGGTAGCGCGTCCATTCATCGAGCGGGACGGCGCCGAGGGATTGATAGAAATCGATGGCGGGGCGGTTCCAGTCCAGCACCGACCATTCGAGCCGGGCGCAGCCGAGCCGGACCGCCTCGCGCGCGAGATGGCGCAGCAGGGCGCGGCCGATGCCCCGGCCCCGCGCCGCGGGCAGGACGAACAGGTCTTCGAGATAGAGCCCGGCCCGGCCGGTCCAGGTCGAGAAGCTGGTGAAGAACAGGGCGAAACCGGCGACCGCACCATCGGCCTCGGCCAGCACGGCGCGGGCGAGAGGCTGCGGGCCGAACAGCGCCTCGTGCAGCATCGGCGCGGTCATCTCCACCTCGTGGGGCGCCTTTTCATAAAGGGCGAGCGCGTGAACGAGATCGAGCAGCGCGGCGATGTCGGCCGGTGCCGCAGGGCGAAGCGTTGCCGCCGCCCCTGAAGCGACACCGGCCGAATGGTCGCTCAAAGCATCAGCCCCAGCGGCTGTTCGACGATGGACTTGAACGCCGCGAGGAATTCGGCGCCGACCGCGCCATCCACCACGCGATGGTCGCAGGACAGGGTGACGGTCATCACCGTGGCGATGGCGATCTGCTCACCCTTCACCACCGGCCGCTTCTCGCCGGCGCCGATGGCGAGAATGCCGCCCTGCGGCGGGTTGATGATCGCCGAGAACGAGCTGATGCCATACATGCCAAGATTGGAGATCGAGAACGATCCGCCCTGGAATTCGTCCGGCTTCAGCTTGCCGGCCTTTGCCCGCGCGGCGAGATCCTTCATCTCGTTGCTGATCGCGGCCAGGCCTTTCTGGTCCGCCTTGCGGATGATCGGCGTGATCAGCCCGTCCGGAATCGCGACGGCCACCGAGATGTCCACGTCGTGATAACGGATCATCGCCTCCTCGGTGAACGAGGCGTTGGCCGCCGGAACGCGGCGCAGGGCGACGGCGACCGCCTTGATGATCAGGTCGTTGACCGAGAGCTTGAACGCGCCCGGCCCCTCCTTGGGGGATTGCGCGTTCAGCTCGGCGCGCAGCTTGAGCAGGGCGTCGAGCTCGACATCCATCGACAGATAGAAATGCGGAATGGTCTGCTTCGCGGCCTGCAAGCGCTTCGCGATCACCTTGCGCATCGAGGAATGCGGGATCGCGTCGTGCGGCGCGGTGATCGGCGCGGCCGGCGCTGCGGCGGCTTGTGCCGGCGGGGCGGCAGCTGGCGCTTTCGGCGCCGGTGCCGCGGCTTCCGGGGCACTGCCGCGGGCGGCGTCGATATCCGCCTTGACGATCCGCCCGTTCGGGCCGGAGCCCTTGAGCGTGGCGAGGTCGATCCCCGCCTGCTGCGCCATGCGGCGGGCGAGCGGCGAAGCGAAGACGCGCCGCGGGCCATGCCCGGTCGTCTCCGCCGCCGGCGCGGCCGGAGCTGCCGCAGCCGGGGCAGGTGCCGCCACCGGTTCCGGCGCGGCGGCTGCCTTTGGCGCCGGGGCGTTGGCTGCCTTCGCCACCGGGGTGGCGGGCGCGCTGTCCGGCACGGCTTCGCCGGGCTCGACGAGAATGGCGATCGGCGCGTTCACCGCGACATTCTCCGATCCGGCAGCGACCAGGATCTTGCCGAGAACGCCCTCGTCGACCGCCTCGACCTCCATCGTCGCCTTGTCGGTCTCGATCTCGGCGATGACGTCGCCGGCCTTGATCGTCTCGCCTTCCTTCTTGAGCCAGCGCGCCAGCGTGCCTTCCGTCATGGTGGGCGAGAGTGCCGGCATCAGGATGTTCGTGGCCATGTTCGCGCCTCCCTCAGAACAGTTTCTTGACGGCGCCGACGACCCAGTCCGGCTGGGGCAGCGCGAGCTTTTCCAGATTGGCGGCATAGGGCATCGGCACGTCGAGCCCGGCGACGCGGGTCGGCGGCGCGTCCAGCCAGTCGAACGCATGTTCGGTGATCTGCATCGCGATCTCGGCACCGATGCCGGCAAAGGGCCAGCCCTCCTCGACCGAGACGACGCGGTTGGTCTTCTTCACCGAATTCACGATGGTCTCGATGTCGAGCGGGCGGATTGTGCGCAGGTTGATCACCTCCGCCGAAATCCCCTGCTGGTCCAGCGCCTCGGCGGCCTTCAGCGCGACATCGACCATCAGCGAGAAAGCAACGATGGTGACATCCTCGCCCGCGCGCTCGACCTTGGCCTTGCCGATCGGCAGGATGAAGTCATCGTCGGTCGGGCATTGGTGCTTGTGGCCGTAGAGAATCTCGTTCTCGAGGAAGATGACCGGGTTCGGATCGCGGATCGCCGCGCGCAGCAAGCCCTTCGCATCCGCCGCCGACCACGGGGCGACCACCTTGAGGCCCGGGCAATGCGCATACCACGAGGCGTAGCACTGGCTGTGCTGGGCCGCGACGCGGGCGGCAGCGCCGTTCGGCCCGCGGAAGACGATGGGGCAGCCCATCTGCCCGCCGGACATGTAGAGCGTCTTCGCCGCCGAATTGATGATCTGGTCGATCGCCTGCATGGCGAAGTTGAACGTCATGAACTCGACGATCGGCTTGAGGCCGGACATCGCCGCCCCCACCGCCATGCCGGTGAAACCGTGCTCGGTGATCGGCGTGTCGATCACCCGCTTCGCGCCGAACTCGTCGAGCAGGCCCTGGCTGATCTTGTACGCGCCCTGATACTGGGCAACCTCCTCGCCCATCAGGAACACGTCGGCATCGCGCCGCATCTCGGCGGCCATCGCATCGCGCAGCGCCTCGCGGACGGTGATTTCCTGCGTCGGGCCCCAATCCTTCTCGGCGGCCGGCGCCACCTCGGCAGGCGGCGCCTTCGGCGCGGCAGCGGGCTGGTGCGCGGGCGCGGGCGCAGCCTGCGGCGCCGGCGCGGCGGCGGAAGGGGACTCCGCCTTTTCGCCATGCGCGCCGAGCACCGCGATCGGCGTGTTCACCGCGACGTTTTCAGTCCCCTCATCGACCAGGATTCGCAGCAGCTCGCCCTCGTCGACCGCCTCGACCTCCATCGTCGCCTTGTCGGTCTCGATCTCGGCGAGAACATCGCCGGCCTTGACCCGGTCGCCGACCTTCTTGAGCCATTTGGCCAGCTTGCCCTCGGTCATCGTCGGCGAGAGCGCGGGCATCAGAACGTCCGTGGTCATGCTCAGCCCTCCACCAGCACATCGGTCCAGAGTTCGGATTCATCGGGTTCGGGGCTCTGCTGCGCGAAATCGGCCGCGTCCTGCACCCGCTTCTTGATGTCGTCGTCGATCGCCTTGAACATCTCGTCGCTCACCCCCATCGCCTCCAGCGCCTTGCGGGCGAGATCGATGCAATCGTGCTCGGTCCGCATCTTCTGCACCTCCTCGCGGGTGCGGTATTTCGCGGGGTCGGACATCGAGTGGCCGCGATAGCGATAGGTCTTCATCTCCAGCAGGAACGGCCCGTTCCCCGCCCGGCAATGCGCGACCGCCTGCTCGCCCGCTTCCTTGACGGCCTGAACGTCCATCCCGTCCACCTGCAGGCCCGGAATGCTCCAGGGCGCGCCGTTCAGGCTGAGATCGCGCGAGGCCGACGCGCGCTCGACGCTGGTGCCCATGCCATAGCGGTTGTTCTCGATGATGAAGATCACCGGCAGCTTCATCAGCGCCGCGAGGTTGAAGCTCTCGAACACCTGGCCCTGGTTCGAGGCGCCCTCGCCGAAATAAGTCAGGCAGACGCGGTCATTGCCGCGATAGTGATTGGCGAACGCAAGGCCGGTGCCGAGCGAGACCTGCGCGCCGACGATGCCGTGCCCGCCGAAGAAGCCCTTCTCCTTCGAGAACATGTGCATCGAGCCGCCCTTGCCCTTGGAATAGCCGCCGGCCCGGCCGGTCAGCTCGGCCATGACGCCTTTCGGGTCCATGTCGCAGGCGATCATGTGGCCGTGATCGCGATAGGAGGTGATGACCTGGTCGCCCGGCTCGATCGCCAGCTGCATGCCGGTCACCACCGCTTCCTGCCCGATATAGAGATGGCAGAACCCGCCGATCAGCCCCATGCCGTAGAGCTGGCCGGCCTTTTCCTCGAAACGGCGGATCAGCAGCATCTTTTCGTAGGCGGCCAGAAGCTCGTCCCTGTCCATGGATTGCTGTTTCTGGCTGCTGCGCTTGCGTGAGGCTGGCTGGGCTTTCCCGCCCGTCGATCTTGTACGGCTGGCCACGATGATCCCCCTCCGTCGGTTGATCTCTTTCCAATGCGTCGGAACGGGGGCACGACGCAAGCGGGAAAACAAAAAAACAATGATGGTGCAATGCAATATTCATGTTAACCAAAAATTGGTTAAGGCCCTGATCAGCACGACGAAAGCCCTATTTCGTGCCAGGATTCGCCGGAATCTCGGGAAACCCGCCTTGCTCCAGACGCGGCTTCAGGAGTGGGGACGGCCCGGCGCCGCAGGCGTTGGTGCCGTAGGCGCGGACGACGCCGGGGCCGGGGCCGGATGGAGCGGCACGGCGAGATCGTCGGGATCAGCAAGATTGAGCACGGCTCGCGCCTGTTCGTTGAGCATGTCCGGCGCGATAGCGTGATGATGCAGGGCATCGACCCGGGCCTGCCAGCGGTCGCGCCGGGCCGTCACATCGGTCAATGACTGCCGGTCCTTCACAAGAACGGCTTGGTCGTGGCGCTGGGCGATGATCCCGCGCGAACCATTGATGGCATTGAAAACGAAATACGCCGTCACCACGAGGAAGAGAACGGGCAGCACCAACGCTCTCAAGCGCCGTTTCACGGCTGGCTCCATGCTTCGGAAAACGTCTTCGGATGTGTCACGCCCCTGCATGCCCGGCCCATGGGGGGTTTCGCAAGTGCTTTTGGCATGCGGACGCCGGGTGAAACTTTTGTAAGCCACAATTCGCACCGAAAGCCGCCCTTTCGATGCCATCATGGGGTCGTCTGTAACGGACCAACGACGAATGCAGGAGATTTGAAGATGTCGGAACGCAGCAGAAAAGCGACAGGCCGAATCGGCCGGGTTGTCTCGGTCCTGCTCGCCGCCGGAATTGGCCTAGTGGCAACGGGGGCAACCGCCTTCGCCGACCCACCCTGGGGACACGATCACTGGGAGCACCATGGCTGGCATCACGGATGGCGCCATGACGATGACGATGGAGGCTGGCACCGCGGCTATGTCTACGGCTATGCGCCTCCGCCGGCGTATTATCCGCCGCCGCCCGTCTACTATGCCCCGCCGCCGCCGGTCTACGTCGGCCCGCCCAGCGTCTCCTTCGGGGTAAACATCCCTCTCGGTCACTGAACCATGATCGCCTCAAGCCCGGCCTTCAGCAACGCCAGAAGGTCGGGCAGGGCGAGAGCGATGCAACCATCGGTCGGCGCATAATCCGGGCGCGCCACATGCAGGAAGATCGCCGACCCAGAACCGCGGACCACCGGGTTGTCGTTCCAGCCGAGCACGCCGACCAGATCGTAGACGGCGTCGGCGCGCCAGAGACGTTCTTGCCGGCCCTCATGCGGCAGGCGGACCATCCGGTTGTAGTCAGGATGCTGGGGGTCGTCGCACCAGCCATCGTCGGGAGACAGGGGCTCGCGCGGCACCGCGCACGCCGGCGGTGAGATCCGATCGGCGCGGTACAGCACGCGCCGCAGCACGAGGAGGCCGGCTGGCGTCGTGCCGTCTCCTTCGCGCTTCCTGTCAGAGACGCCCCCTTTGCCGATGGCGACACGGAATGTCAGCCCGGCGGCCGCCAGCGTAATCGGCCCCCCCTCGCGTAATTGCGCCGTCCGCGCGTTGCCTGTCGACGTCACTGGCGCATCTAGTCCAGCAGGTGGCCGAACCGGCGGGCCTTGGTCGCAAGATACAGGTCGTTGACGCCGTTCGGCGCGATCACATGCGGCACCCGCTCGACGACATCCACGCCACACGCGGCGAGGCCGGCCGTCTTTTCGGGATTGTTCGTCAGCAGGCGGATGTGGTCGAGCCCCAATGCCGCCAGCATCGCGGCAGCGATGTGGAAGTTGCGTTCGTCCGCCCCCCAGCCAAGCGCCCGGTTGGCATCGACGGTATCGAGACCGCGATCCTGCAACGTGTAAGCGCGCAACTTGTTGATCAGCCCGATTCCGCGCCCCTCTTGCGCGAGATAGAGGACGACACCGCCGCCTTCCTGCGCCATGCGACGAATGGCCCCCTTGAGCTGGGGGCCGCAGTCGCAGCGCAGCGAGCCCAGCAGATCGCCGGTGAAACATTCGGAATGGATCCTCACCAGCGGCGCGGCCTGCGCCGACGGGTCGCCGACCAGGATCGCCATGTGCTCGATACCCTGATCGAGTGCGCGAAACGCCACGAGTCGGGCGTCCGGCGCGTCGTCCAGCGGCACCGCGACTTCCGCCACGCGGTGAAGGGTTGCCGCGACATTCCGATTGTAAGCCAGCAGGTCGGCGGCAGGCACCGCCAGCAGGCCGCCACCAAGAGGCAGCGACGCCCAGCCCGGACGGACCGGCGCCGTGATCATCGCCGGCAACAGCCGCGCCTGCTTGCCCAGCGCCAGCGCCGCCTCGGCCAGCGGTGGCGGCGCAACACGGCGGAAGCCTGGCATGATCTGCTCAAGGGTTGGATCCGCAAGGCGGCGGAGTGTGGCGACATCGATCAGCGGGCGGGTCAGGCCGAGCGCAATCGCCGGGAGAGTCTCATCAAGCGGTTCCTGCAACACGGCGGCCGCCCGCGACGGGGCCAGCAACAGCATGGCGCCGGAACTTCCCAGGCGGTCGATGAGGTGGAGCCCTTCGGCACCCACTGTCTCGGCCGGGACGACGATCAGCGGATGCTGCCCGGCCAGCACGACCGGCACGCCCCGCCGCGCGTCGCCGACGGCCCTATGCACCGCGCGGGTGCGCACCGGATCAAGCGGTGGCAAGGTTCCGGACGCGTCGGCGTTCGTGCTCTTCTGACCCTGGACTGGCAATGAGTTCATGGTCGTGCAGATATAAGATGGAACCCGTCTGTTGCGCCATATCGCCGGCCATTTTCCGACATTGCACGAAGATTGCGGCGTTTTCACGCGCATGTGAGCGAGATCATGGAAGATTTATAATGAAAGGTCTGCGAATCGGACCTTTTGAACTATAGGAAAGAGCGGCAAACTCCCTGGTGCGGCAGCAGTGCCGGGCTTGGAACGGAGAATTCGAGGAAATGGGATACATGGCGAACGTTCACCCGATCCTGGTCGTCGATGATGATCTGGCATTGCGTTCGACGCTCTGCGAGCAATTGCGGGCTGAAGACGAGTTCGCGCCGAGCGAGGCCGGCTCGATTGTTGAAGCCGAACGAATGATTGCTTCGGCCGAGCAACGGTTTGATGCCATCATCCTTGACGTAAGCCTGCCCGACGGCGACGGGCGCAGCTTCTGCGCACGGTTGCGTGAGGAGGGAATCAAGGTTCCGATCATCATGCTGACCGGGTCCGCAGCTGAGCAGGATGTGGTGCGAGGGCTCGATTCAGGGGCGAACGACTATGTCGCCAAGCCTTTCCGCCTCGCTGAGCTGATGGCCCGGCTGCGCGCTCATCTCCGCAACTTTGAAAGCAGCGAGGACGCAGTCCTCCAGATCGGGCCGTACACATTCCGCCCCGCGATGAAGTTGCTGCACGAACCCTCACAGAACAGACGGATTCGCCTGACCGACAAGGAGGCTGCAATCCTGAAATTCCTCTACCGCGCGGGCGGGAAATCGGTTGGCAGACAGGTCCTGCTGAACGAGGTGTGGGGCTACAACGCCGCTGTCACCACTCATACCCTGGAGACGCATGTCTACCGGCTGCGCCAGAAGATCGAGCCCGAGCCAGCCCATGCCCGACTGCTGATCACCGAGGGCGGTGGATACCGCCTCAACCAACCGGTGAGCGACGCGGCGTGACGTTGTAGCCGGTTTGAACTATATAAGAACAGGTTGTCTCCGTAGCTCAGCCGGATAGAGCACAGGATTCCTAATCCTGGGGCCGTGGGTTCGAATCCCGCCGGGGACGCCACGCTTCACAACTCATTGAATGTGCTGATGTTACTTAATATCGCCCCACACATGTGACACACGTTTGTGCCACCTGTGGAAAGCCATCATGGCGTTGTGTTCCTACATCGAGAAACGACGTCTGACCTATTATTTCGGCTGCGTTTGCTGGTCGGAATCGGTGATCTGCGCGAGTCATATCGAGGTTCGCCTGGCTGCCGGCAGGCGCGCGGTAATCGAAGGGGAAGGGGCGTCCTCATCCGTGGCCGGAGGATCCTAGCATGGGAAGCCAGAGCGCAAGCGCGGCGAGCGTGACCAGCAGTACCGGCGGGGTAATCAGCAGGCCGACACGCATGTATTGCCCCCAGCCGATCCGCACGCCCTTGCCGGCGAGTACGTGCAGCCAGAGCAGCGTCGCCAGGCTGCCGATCGGGGTGAGCTTGGGGCCGAGATCGCAGCCGATGACATTTGCATAGACCATCGCATCGCGGATGGCGGTGGGGGGATGGACATGGGAGATCGCCAGCGCGCCGACCAGCACGCTCGGCATGTTGTTCATGACCGAGGAAAGTAGGGCGGCGAGAATGCCGGTGCCGAGCGACGCAACCCAGATGCCGTGCGCGGCAAAGATCCGCAGCAGTGAGGCGAGCTGGTCAGTCAGCCCGGCGTTGCGCAGCCCGTAGACGACCAGATACATGCCGAGGCTGAAGATCACCACTTGCCACGGCGCGCCGCGCAGCACGCGCCCGATATCGATCACGCCGCCGCCGCCGCCAGGCCAGCGCGCGGCGAGGGCCAGCATCGCGATCGCGCCGGCGATTGTCACATAGGAAACCGGTACGCCGAGCGGCGCGGTGACGAAATAGGCCACGAACAGGAGGGCGAGCACCGGCCAGGCAGCGCGGAAGACGACATGGTCGCGGATTGCGTGCGCTGGGGCTTCGAGGTCGTCCACATCATAATGCCGGCTGGCGACGGTGCCGTAGCGCAGCATCAGCACGCCGAGGGTCGCCGCGAGGGCGACGAGATCGACCGGTACCATCACCAGGGCGTAGCGAGTGAAGCCGATGCCGAAGAAATTGGCGCTGACGATGTTGACGAGGTTGGAGATGACCAGCGGCAGGCTCGTCGTGTCGGCGACGAAGCCTGTCGCGATGATGAAGGCGAGCGCCGCGGCGGGGGGAAATTCGAGGCTGGCGAGAATGGCCATGACGATCGGCGTCAGCAGCAGTGCGGCGCCGTCATTGGCGAAGACCGCGGCGATCGCGAAGCCGAACAGCACAACCAGCGGCAGCAGCAGGCGTCCGCGCCCACGGCCCCAGCGCGCGACATGCAGCGCCGCCCAACGGAAGAAACCGGCCTCGTCCAGCAGCAGCGAAACGACGATCAGCGCGACGAAGGTGAAGGTCGCGTTCCAGACGATGTGCCAGACGGTGGGGATATTCCGCCAGTGGACGATGCCGAGGGCGAGATCGACCGCCGCCCCGGCCATCGCGCTCCAGCCAATGCCGAGGCCGCGAGGCTGCCAGATGACGAGCGCGAGTGTGGCGATGAAGATCGCGAAGGCGAGCATGGAGGGTCTTCCGGGTGACGGGCGGGTGGGTCAGGGCAGGCGGCGGCCGGCGTCGTCGACCACCTGCTGCCCGTCTTCCTTGGTGAAGGCGCCCTGCTGGGGAGTGGGCAGGATGTCGAGCACGGTTTCGGAGGGGCGGCAGAGGCGGACGGCGCGCTCGGTGACGACGATCGGCCGGTTGATGAGGATCGGGTGGGCCATCATCGCGTCGAGCAGTGCATTGTCGGTCAGCGTTTCATCATCGAGACCGAGCTCGGCATAGGGCGTGCCCTTCTCGCGTAGCACGGCGCGAACGGGCACGCCCATCCGCGCGATCAGGCCGCGCAACTCCTCGCGCGAGGGCGGGGTTTTCAGATATTCGATCACCACCGGCTCGAGCCCCGCATTGCGGATCAGGCCGAGGACGTTGCGCGACGTGCCGCAGGCAGGGTTGTGGTAGATCGTGACGGTCATGTGTCTGATCCTTGTTTTGTTGCGGACCGCCCCAGTTCACAGGCCGGCGCGGGGGCGGCCGCGTGGCCGCAGCAATTGCGCACGAGATAGGCGACCAGGCCGTTCATGGCGGTGAAATCGGCAGCGTATATCACATGGCGGCTGGCGCGCCGCTGGGTGATCAGCCCGGCGCGGGTCAGGGCCTGGATATGGAATGTGAGGGATGACGCCGCGAGGCCGAGCCGCTCGGCGATCTCGCCCGCCGGCAGGCCAGCCGGTCCTGCCTCGACCAGGAAGCGATAGGCGGCGAGACGGTGCTCGTGCGCCAGAGCGGCAAGCGCCGCGACGGTCCAGGATGCGTCGATTGCCGGCGGTCCGTTCATCGTCATTTCCGGAATTGTCGAATTATCATATTGATAAGGTGATGGCGCCGTCGGCGTCAAGGGACGGCGAAACGCTGGCCCGAGACTGCTCATTGACGATGCGACGCATGCCTTGCCCGCACGATTGACTGAACCATCAGCGACGTCGAGAAACGGTGATATATATTTTAGGCGATCGTTAAATAATTGGTTGCATTCTTTTGGATGCTTAATTTGTATCTCGCGAAAGCATCTACTTGAGGATGTATCAATAATGGCGACGCGATAATGGGGCTGATAAAAGCGCGCCTCAGAGACACAAGCTCATGTGCAGGCTGTCGACAGGGGCAATTCGACAGGCCGCTCGCCATGGCATTTCAGCCAATCATCGATGTCGCGGCACGATCAGTGTTCGCCTATGAGGCTTTGGTGCGCGGCCCCGCCGGAGAGTCGGCTGGGAGTATATTGGAAACCATCGGCCAGTCGGAACTCTATGCTTTTGACCAAGCATGTCGAGTGACGGCGATTGAAACCGCCGCCGCTCTTGGGCTCGGCGATAGTTCTTGCGATCTCTCGATCAATTTTCTGCCCAATGCAGTCTATGAGCCCCGAGCGTGCATTCGCACGACTCTGCAAGCTGCCGCCCGGACCAGATTTCCAACCAGAAAGCTTATCTTCGAGATTAACGAGGGAGAATTGTTGAGCGCGCCCGATCATTTGGCCGATATCGTGGCGGAATACGCAGCTATGGGCTTCCGCACGGCGATTGATGATTTTGGGTCGGGATATTCCAATCTCAATCTACTCGCCAAATTCCGCCCGGATCTGGTGAAGCTCGATATGGAACTGATCCGCGGCATCGAGTCAGACAAGAGGCGCAGGAGCATCGTCAGCCATTGCGCTGCGATGTGCCGGGAAATGGGGATCACCGTCGTTGCCGAAGGCATCGAAACGCTTGGCGAATGCTCGGCGTTGAACGATCTCGGGATTACGCTCATGCAAGGCTATCTTTTCGCGAAGCCAGGCTTTCGCAGCTTGCCAACACCTACGTGGGCGAACTGATCGCAGCGATCACCCATCTCATTGTTGGATTTTTCAGCAATCATGCCAAGGTGGGATTTTTTGCTGACCTGTCATGAAGTAATGCATCAAAATCCGAGATTTTCGAATGCAATCACAACAATAACGCCCAGTACCCAGATTTATCGCATATTTCATCCGCATCTAAACGGTTCGACCAAATCACTGAAATCGATCAGTTTATACTGATTCAGTTCCACAATTCCCATACAATGACCCCTACTGCGCCCATACAAGTTCAGCCGTTCCCCTTGACAAGGCGCTGAAGAGTCCCCGCCTCGAGGCCGGCTGCAGAACATGATGCACCAACGCCACTGCGAGGACGGAGGTGGCAATGCGCCGATCGGACGAGGTGACGTGATCGCTGTTGATCTACGTCGATCTTGAGGAGCGCATCCCGGCGCGGCATCCGCTGCGACCGATGACCCGCCCCACGCCGCAACCGCAATGCCGAAGCCGATTTCCGCGGCGAACGACACTCCAGCGCGACCCGTGCTTCGACGATCGATCCCGACGCCCGCCTGTTCAAGACGTCACCCGGCGCAGGGGCCATGCTGTGCTTCATTGGGGCATAGCCTGATGGAGAACCGCTCCAGCCTGATCGTGCAGGCCGACCTGACGCAGGGCGGTGGCCACGCCGCATGTCGGGCCGCACAGCAGATGCTTCACAGGCATTCGTCCGGATCGACCCGGCGCCTGACGCGGCCGGCTGACAGCGGCTACGACAGCGCCGACTTCACCGCTGATCTGCGCCAGATGGTGGTCACGCCGCATGCCGCCCGGAAGTCTCGGCGCTCCGCCATCGATGGCAGAACCACCCGGCACCCGGGCTAGCGAAATCGCAGTGACGCCGGACGAAGATCGAGGCCCCCTTCGGCTGGACCAAGACAGTCGGCGGCATGGCGCAGACCATGTATGCGGCATCAAGCACGTGCGGGCCCGCTTCACTTTGGCGATGGTGGCCTGCAATCTGCCAAGGCTGCCGAAACCGCTCGGTACCTGAGCCGGAAGAAAGCACTCGAACCGCACCCGAGTGGAAAATGCCTCACCAGGCCGAACCCACCTAGGACGGCGTTCCTCTCACAGACCTCTTGCAGCAGCCCGTTAGGTCGAGAGTGGCAAGACGAGCGACCGGCCACCGTTGACCGCCGCCTTCGGGGCTTATCGCCCGACTGGCGCTAAGCTCTGTTGAATTCTGTTGAGAGGTCCCGCTGATCTCGGACGAGAAACACGCCGAATGTGGTCTGCTAGCCTGCCGCTGATCAACAAAGAGCTTTTCCCAATCTCTGCCTCAACACTCCGCGCTCATGCTGCGGCTTCCCGGCTCATCCGGAATGTCCAACCCTGCCATGCAAGCCGATCGGGTTGCCCTCGCGTTCAAATCACTGAGACATCAGAGCCGTCTCGCCGCCATAGCAGCTTGTAGCCGCGATTAAGCAGGAAAAATCGGGGCGCAAAATCAGGAAAATTGATTGGACCGGGCCAGACCATCCTCTAAATCATAGATTTGTTTGGAAAATCTGGTGGGTGCGACAGGGATTGAACCTGTGACCCCCGCCGTGTGAAGGCGATGCTCTCCCGCTGAGCTACGCACCCGGTCGGCATGTCTCTAGCGGCGCGGCGCGGCGAAGGCAAGAGGCCAGGCGGTCGGCCCGGCTCAGCCCCGCGCCGCCGGCGCCGAGGGGCGGACGGCTGCGAAGGCGATTCCGAGGAAAAATGTCAGGCAGGCAACGCTGAAGCCATTCAGCGTCGCGAGCGAGGCGGCAACGGACGCCGGGTAGGTCGCGATCGGCGGCATCGGTGCGAGGCGCAGCGCGGCATAGGCAAGGAAGGGCAGCGCGGCGAGGGCGAACATCGTCCGCCGTTCGGCCTGGTGAAAGCCGAGAGTCGCCAGCATCACGCACGGAATGAGGAACAGCGCCACCCCGGAGGAGAAGCCGAGCACATGAGTGCACCATGCGGTGTTCAGTGTTCCCACCGTGCAGAGCAAAGCCCGCGCGGCATAGCCGCTGCGCCGGGCGAGCAGCGGCACCGCGAGCCAGAAGGGCAGCGAGGCTAGGGTCAGCAGGACAAAGGGGCCAGTATTCCGCCCGAGCACGGCCCATAGATAGAGCGGATAGAACGGCGTGTTGCTCGCCAGCACGAGGGCGATGGTATTGCAGGTCGCGGTCAGCCCGTCCTCATGCGCGACGAAGCCGGCAAGGGCGCGGGCGGCGGCACGCATCAGACCGGGCGCAGCCGGTAATGGCTGACCCCCCAGGACTCGCCACCAGCGTGCCCGAACAGCCCTTCGGTGGCGAGGAAGAACAGCCGCCAGCGCCGCTTCCACACACCCGCCTCCGTGCCATAGACGCTGCGCAGGATCGCGCCGATCGGCCCGGCATTGCGGTCGTAATTCTCAAGCCAGCACCGCGCGGTGCGGGCATAGTGCGTGCCGTTCCAGCGCCAGTCGGCCTCGACCGCGAACAGGTCGGAAAACTGGCCGATCAGCCCGTGGCTCGGCATGATGCCGCCGGTGAAGAAATGCTGCGCGATCCAGTCCGCCGGATCGTCATGATCGAAGCGGTAGGCGCCGGAGCGATGCGAGAAGACATGCAGGAACAGCGCCCCGCCCGGAGCAAGCCAGTGACGGATGCGCCCGAGCAGGCCCTGCCAGTTGGACATGTGCTCGAACATCTCGACCGAAACGACGCGGTCGAATCTCCGCTCCGGGGTGAATTCGTTCATGTCCGCGGTGATGACGCGCAGATTGGCAAGGCCAAGGCGGGCGGCCTCGGCCTCGATATGCGCGCGCTGCGAGGCGGAGTTCGACACAGCGGTGATGGACGCCGCAGGGTAGCGCTCCGCCATGAACAGGCTGAGCGAGCCCCAGCCGCAGCCAAGCTCGAGAATGGACTGGCCATCGGCAAGCGCGGCGTGGTCACAGGTGCGTTCCAGCGCGTCGATTTCGGCCTGCCCGAGCGACACCGTGGGAGAAGCGAAGAAGCAGCAGGAATATTTACGCCGCTCTCCCAGCACATGGCCGAAGAACGCCGCCGGCACCTCGTAGTGCTGTGCATTTGCCGCATCGGTGTGCAGGGCGATCGGCAGGCGGGCCATCTCGCGCGCGAAGGCGCGCTCGGCATCCGCCGTCAGCACCGCGAGCTTGCGGTCGGTCCGGCCGACCAGCCCGGCGATGCCGCGGCGGGTCAGCGCGTCGGGGATCGGCAGGCGCTCGGCCATTCCGGCCATGGTGGCGGCAAGGTTCATGCGTTCACTCCGAAGCTGGGTTCAGGCCGTTGTTGATACGGCGCCGGGCGGCATGCGGATGCACGGCACTCAGCCGCGCCGCCGCGGCGGCCACGGCACGATCGGGCTGACCCGGGCCTGGTAATCGCGATAGGCGTCGCCGCGCGAGGCCAGCATCTCGCGTTCGAGCGGCGGCACGCCCGAAACCTTCGCCAGCAGCCAATACATGAACAGCGGCGCGGCGAGGCCGGCAAGGCCCGGCCACCACGGCCCGGCGAGCCCAATCAGCGGATAGGCGAGCCAGACCATGATCTCGAAGAAATAGTTCGGATGGCGCGACCACGCCCACAGGCCGCGGGCGCAGACCTTGCCGCGATTGGCGGGATCGGCGCGGAAGGCGTGCATCTGCCTATCCGCCAGCCCTTCGCCGGCGACCGATCCGGCAAACACGGCAAGCCCGGCCAGCGTCAGGCCGGGGGCGAGCGGGTAAGGGTTGCTCGCCGCGAGTGTCACCGCCAGCGCCAGCAGCCAGGCGACCGCGGCCTGGATCATCAGCAAGCCGAACATCCGCCGCTCGAACCGCGCGCCCCATTCGGCGCGGAACCGGGCATAGCGCGCATCCTCGTGGCGGATGGCGGCGGTGCGGCGCAGGATGTAGCCGCCGAGCCGCCCGGCCCAGACCAGCACCAGCGCCGCCACCAGCAGCCGCCGCGCCGGAGCCGCCGTGCCGAGCGGGACCATAGCGCCGACCGCCCCGGCAATGCCGGTGCCGAAGGTCCAGAACACGTCGACCCAGCCGGAATTGCGGGTCGCGCGCTGCGCCGCCCAGGCGCCCGCCATCACCAGCATGAGAAAGAGGAGAAGCGTCAGCGCGAGTGCTGGATATGCCATGAGCAAGACATTCATCCGCCCCGCACTTCGTCAAGGGCCGGGCTGCGCGGCCGGCGCCGAATCGCTATATGACGCGACAGACAGAAGGAGCCACGCCATGTCGCGCATCGACGAAACCCGTCCATTCGTTCCCGTCGCCATCGCGGTGATGACCATCTCGGACACGCGGACGGCGGAGACCGACACGTCGGGCGACGCGCTGGCCGCGCGCGTGGTCGCCGCCGGCCACAGCCTCGCCGCGCGCACCATCCTGCGCGACGACGCCGACCTCATTGCCGCCCAGCTGCGCGCCTGGATCGCCGATCCGGCGATCGACGTGGTGATCACCTCGGGCGGCACCGGCATCACCGGGCGGGATGTGACACCGGAGGCCTTCTCCCGCGTGCTGGAGAAGGAAATCGAAGGCTTCGGCGAGCTGTTCCGCATGCTGAGCTACCAGAAGATCGGCACCTCGACGATCCAGTCCCGCGCGATCGGCGGGGTGGCGGGCGGCACCTATCTCTTCGCCCTGCCCGGCTCGACCGGCGCGGTGAAGGATGGCTGGGACGACATTCTCGTCTTCCAGCTCGATTCCCGCCACCGCCCGTGCAACCTCGTCGAGCTGATGCCGCGGTTGCAGGAACACCTGACCGCCTGAACGCCTGCCCCGCGCCCGCCGGTCAGATCGGCGGCGGGCCGGATTTCATCCGCTCCATCGCGAAGCGCGAGCTGACATTGCGCAGCGGCACGGCGGCGATCAGCCGGCGGTAGAACGCGTCGTAGGACGGGATGTCCGGCGCCATGACGTGCAGCAGGTAGTCGACATCCCCGCTCATCCGCCAGGCGCCGACGATCTCGGGCATGGTCGCGACGACCTCGGCGAAGCGGGCGATCCAGCCATCCGAGTGATCCGCCGTCTCGATCGAGACGAAGACCGAAACCGGATAGCCCAGCCGCTCGGGCGAGAGTGCGACCACCCGCCCCTGAATCACGCCCGCCTCCTCCATCCGCTTGATCCGCTTCCAGCAGGGCGTGGCCGAAAGCCCGACCTCCTTCGCCATGATGGCGAGCGGCACGGTGGCGTCGCGCGCGAGCAGGCGGAGGATCGCGCGGTCGATATTGTCGAGCGTGATGGCGGCGGCCGGCGCGGCGGCAGCGGCCGCCTGGCTGGTCCGGGCTTTGTCAGCCATTCCAAATTATCCTTCAAATTTAGACTCGTTTTTCATATGAACCGAATAATTCAGAAAATCAAACTTATTTTAGGCCGAAAACGCTGTTTTAGGAGAAATCTGTTTTCCTGCCCCGGCCGCGTTCCTATACTCCGGGCGTGCAGGAGACACCATGATCCCGATCGCGCTCGAACCTCGTCTGACCTCGCTCGCCGTCGCCGGCAACGGCACGCTGGCGCTGCGCCGCTATCGCGCGCTGCGGGCGGCCGGGGCCGAGGGCGCGCTGCTGTTCTCCGACGATCCCAGCGCCGAGGCTGTCGAGGCGGCGGGTGCGAACCTGCGCCGCGCCCTGCCGGACGAGGCGGCGCTGGCGGCGCTGCACGTGCTCTGGATCGTCGATCTCCCGGCCGAGGCGGCAGAAGCGCTGGCGACGCGGGCGCGGGCGGCGCGCGTGCTCGTCAATGTCGAGGACGTGCCGCCCTTCTGCGATTTCCACTCGGTCGCCGAAATCCGCCGCGGCGACCTGCTGCTCACGATTTCCACCGCCGGCGCCGCCCCCGGGCTTGCCGGCGTGCTGCGGCGCGATCTCGAAACCCGGTTCGGCCCGGAATGGGCCGACCGCGTCGCACATGTCCGCGCGCTGCGCCGCGCCTGGCAGCAGGAGGGCGTGAAAATGCCCGAGGCCGCACGGCGGATCGCCACTCTCGTCGAGGAAGAAGGTTGGCTCGCATGATCCGACATCCCGCATTCGCCCCCGGCAGCGTCTGGCTGGCCGGCGCCGGCCCCGGCGACCCCGCGCTGCTGACGCTGGCGGCGCTGCACGCGATCGAGACCGCCGACGTGATCCTGCACGACGCGCTGGTGCCGGCGGAAATCCTCGCCCTCGCCCCGGCGGCGACGCGGCTAGTGCCGGCGGGCAAGCGGGCCGGCGGCATCCACACGCCGCAGCTCTCGATCAACGAGGACCTGATCGCCCTCGCCCGGCAGGACCTGCGGGTGCTGCGCCTGAAGGGGGGCGATCCGTTCGTGTTCGGCCGCGGCGGCGAGGAGTGCCTCGCCCTCGCCGCGGCGAGCATCCCCTTCCGCGTCATCCCCGGCATTTCCGCCGGCATCGGCGCCGCGAGTGCGGCGCATATGCCGATCACCCATCGCGGTGTCGCCCGCAGCGTGGTCTTCGCCACCGGCGAGGCGGGGCCGGCCGGCGGCGAGGTGGATTTCGCGGCACTCGGCCGCGCCGCCGATACGCTGGTGCTCTACATGGCGCGGCAGAATATCGGCCGGATCGCCGCCGCCCTGATCGCCGGCGGCCGCAGCCCGACCGACCCGCTCGCCTTCCTGCTCGACGCGACGACGCCGCGCGAGCGCGTCGTCCACACCACGATCGGCGCCGCCGCCGCCATCGCCGCCACCCTGCCGCCGGCCGCCACACTGGTGATCGTCGGTCCCGTCGCCGGAATCGGCGCGATGCTCGCGCCGCACCGCCCGGAAGCCGAACCCTCGATCCGCTCCGCACAAGGTTGACATCATGACCCGCATCGCCGCCCTGCCCCGTTCCGCCCCTTTCGCCCCCGAGGACATCGCCGTTCTCGACAAGGTGATCGGCCGCGCCTCCAGCACGCAGCGCGCCTGGCTCGCCGGCTTCCTCGCCGGGATCGACGCCGCGAAGGGCGACGCCGCCGCCCCCGCCGCACCGCCGGCGGCGAAGACCAAACTCACCATCCTGTTCGCCACCGAATCCGGCAATGCCGAGGCGCTGGCCAATGCCGCGAAGAAGGACGCGCAGAAGCGCGGCTTCGCCCCCCGGGTGCTGGACATGGCGGACATCGCCCCCGCCGCGCTGGCCGAGGCCGAGAACCTGCTGGTCATCGCCTCGACCTGGGGCGAGGGCGAGGCGCCGCAGCGCGCCGCCCCGTTCATGCGCGCCCTGCTGGCCGAGGACGCGCCGGCGCTGAAGGGCGTCACCTTCGCCGTGCTCGCCCTCGGCGATTCCTCCTACGCGCAGTTCTGCGAGACCGGCCGGCAGATCGACGCACGGCTTGAGGCGCTCGGCGCCCGCCGCATCGCCCCCCGGCTCGATTGCGATCTCGACTACGAGGCCCCGGCCGCGACGTTCATCGACAGCCTGTTCACCGCGCTCGCCCCGCAGGCCGATGCCGGCTCGGTCATCCATGTCGATTTCCACCGCGCCGAAGGGGTGGAGATCAGCAAGGCCAACCCGTTCGAGGCGGAGGTTGCGGCGCTGCACCCGATCACCTCGTCGCGCTCGGAGAGCGAGACGCTGCATCTCGAACTCGACCTCACCGGCTCCGGCCTGAGCTACGAGCCGGGCGACACGCTGGGCATCGCGCCGACCAACGCGCCTTCGCTCGCCGATGCGATCCTCGGCGCGACCGGCCTTGCCGGCGACGCCGCGGCGCGCGAGGCGCTGATCCGCGAGCGCGACATCACCACCCTGACCCCGAAGCTGATTGCCGATTATGCCGCGCTGACCGGCGAGGCGAAGCTCGCCGCCCTCGCCGCCGACGAGGCGGCGCGCACCGCCTTCATCGCCGGGCGCCAGCCGCTCGACCTGTTCGAGGCGTTTCCGCACCGTCTCGATGCCGGCCAGCTCGCCGGCCTGCTGCGCAAGCTGCCGCCGCGCTACTACTCCATCGCCTCCTCGCAGAAGCTCGTGGGCGATGCGGCGCATCTCGCCATCGCCAAGGTCGCCTATGAAAGTGCCGGCCGGACGCGGCTCGGCGTCGCCTCCGGCATGGTCGCCGAGCGGCTGCGCGAGGGCGACACGCTGCCCATCCACATCAAGGCGAACCCGCATTTCCACCTGCCCGAAGATTCTTCCGCGCCGATCGTGATGATCGGCGCCGGCACCGGCATCGCCCCCTACCGCGCCTTCCTGCAGGAGCGCGAGGCGACCGGCGCGTCCGGCCGGACCTGGCTGATCTTCGGCCATCGCCGCTTCACCCACGACTTCCTCTACCAGCTCGAAATCCAGGACTGGCTGAAGAGCGGCGTGCTGAACGAGATCGACCTCGCCTTCTCGCGCGACCAGCCCGAGAAGCGCTACGTGCAGCACGTGCTGTGGGAGCGGCGCGCGGCGCTGCAAGCCCAGCTCGCCGAGGGCGCGACGCTCTATCTCTGCGGCGACGCCAAGGCGATGGCCCGCGATGTCGACGCCACACTCGCGCGCATCCTCGGCGGCGATGACGCCGCGAAGGGCCAGGCAGCACTCGATGCGCTGATCGCCGCCGGCCGCTACAAGAAGGACGTCTACTGATGAGCGAACCCGTCTCCGACCGCGCGCGTGCGACGCTGGACATGCTGCGCGCCGCACTGCACGCCCATCACGGCAGGATCGCGCTGGTCTCCTCCTTCGGCACCGAATCGGCCGTGCTGCTCGACATGGCGGCAAGGATCGACCGCGCCCTGCCGGTGATCTTCCTTGAAACCGGCAAGCTGTTTCCCGACACGATCGCCTATCGCAACGCGCTGATCGCCCGGCTGCGGCTGCACGATGTCCGCACCATCCGGCCGGACCCCGCGCATCTCGCCGCGCTCGATCCGGATGGCGCGCTGTTCGGGCGCGACCCCGATCTCTGCTGCACCATCCGCAAGACCACGCCGCTGGATGCCGCCCTCGACGGGTTCGAGGCGTGGATTTCCGGCCGCAAGCGCACCCAGTCCGACCAGCGGGCGCGCATCCTGCCGATCGAGACCGGGCCGGACGGGCGGACCATCGTCAACCCGCTGCATGACTGGGAGCGCGCCGATATCGACGCCTATTTCGCCGCCCGGCGCCTGCCGCGCCACCCGCTGGAGGCGGAGGGCTTCCCCTCGATCGGCTGTGCCACCTGCACCCGCCGCGTGCGCCCCGGCGAGCCGCCGCGCGCCGGCCGCTGGAGCGGCACCAGCAAGACCGAATGCGGCATCTTCCTCGACCGCGCCGGCCAGGCCGCCTGACCCGACAACGCTAACCGAAAGATTCCACCATGGCGGATCGTGACGTCATTCAACTCTCCCGCAACGAGGACATCAAGGCGCGGAGCGACTTTCTCCGCGGCACGCTGATCGAGGAATTCGGCCAGCAGGCGCTCGGCGGTCTCACCGAGGATGGCGGCCAGCTCGTCAAGTTCCACGGCATGTATGTCCAGGACGACCGCGACCTGCGCCCCGAGCGGGCGAAGCGCAAGCTCGACCGCGCCTACATGTTCATGGCCCGGCTGCGGATTCCCGCCGGCGTGCTGACGCCGCGCCAGTATCTCGCACTCGACCGCATCGCCGACGAGCGGGCCAACGGCACCATCCGCGTGACCACGCGGCAGACGGTGCAGTTCCACGGCATCATCAAGTCGAACGTGCGCGCCGCGCTGCGGGCGATCGACGCCGCCCTGCTCGACACGATCGCGGCCTGCGGCGATGTGAACCGCAACGTGATCTCCACCGCCAACCCCTATCTCTCCCGCGCCCATGCCGAGGCGGCGGAAGCGGCGCGGGTGCTCTCGGCGCATTTCCTGCCGCGCACCGGCGCCTGGCGCGAGGTGTTCATCGGCGACGAGCGGGTGCTCGGCGGCGAGCCCGAGGCCGAGCCGATCTACGGCGCGACCTACCTGCCGCGCAAGTTCAAGATCGCCATCGCCGTGCCACCCTCGAACGATGTCGACGTCTTCGCCCACGATCTCTCCTACATCGCCATCGTCGAGAACGGGGTGATCGCCGGGTATAACGTCGTGGTCGGCGGCGGCATGGGGGCGACGCATGGCGAGCCGGAGACCTATCCGCGGGTGGGCGACGTGATCGGCTATTGCCCAGCGCATCTGCTGGTCGAGTCCGCCGAGGCGGTGCTGACCACCCAGCGCGATTTCGGCGACCGCGCCAACCGCAAGCACGCCCGGCTGAAATACACGATCGACACGCGCGGGCTCGACTGGTTCCGCGCCGAGGTCAACCGCCGGATGAGCGCCCCGCTGGAACCCGCCCGCCCCTTCGCCTTCGCCGGCAATCACGACCAGCTCGGCTGGACCACCGACGCCGAGGGCCACCACCACCTCACCCTGCACATCGTCAACGGCCGCATCGCCGACCGCGACGATGCGCGGCTGAAATCCGCCCTCGCCGCCATCGCCGCCCTGCCCGGCTTCATCGATACCGGCGCGATCGTGATGACCACCAACCAGAACATCATCATCGCTCGCGCGAACGATGCCGAGCGCGCCGC
Source organism: Acidiphilium sp. JA12-A1 (assembly GCF_000724705.2). Lineage (NCBI taxonomy): Bacteria > Pseudomonadati > Pseudomonadota > Alphaproteobacteria > Acetobacterales > Acidocellaceae > Acidiphilium > Acidiphilium sp. JA12-A1. The sequence continues at coordinate 23,169 of NZ_JFHO01000016.1, read as the reverse complement.
GATCGACGCGATCCTGGCGGAACATGCGGTCGGTCAGGACGTGTCGCGCCTCGCCGAAGGGGCGATGGCCTGCGTCGCCCTGCCCACCTGCGGCCTCGCTCTGGCCGAGAGCGAGCGCTACCTGCCGACGCTGGTCGCGAAGATCGACGGGATTCTCGCGGATCACGGCCTTGCGGAGCAAAAGATCACCATCCGCATGACCGGCTGCCCCAATGGCTGCGCCCGGCCCTACATCGCGGAGATTGGCCTGGTCGGCCGCAACCCCGGCAAATACAACCTGATGCTCGGCGGCGCTGCCGACGGCTCGCGGCTCAACACGGTCTACCGCGAGAATGTCGGCGAGGCGGAAATCCTCGCCTCCCTCGCGCCGGTCATTGCCGCCTATGCGAAGGACCGCCAGCCGGGCGAAGGGTTCGGCGACTACACGCGGCGCGCCGGCATCGTCTGACAGCGCCGCACGATAAAGAAGGCCCGGCCGGATAGTGGTGTCCGGCCGGGCCGACCCGAGAGCGGCACGAACTGTGTCGCGATTATTTTACCGGACAAACGCCATTCTTGTCGGGCGTGCCGGCCGGATGCGCCGGAATAGAAAGCTTCACTGTCCCGAAATGGCTGCCCGGATTGGTTGGGAAAGCCGTCTTTCCAGCCGGGAAGCAGTTTGATGCCAACAGATAGGCCATCACGTCGGCATATTCGCTGGGTTTGAGTGAGCCCGGATCGTTGAACGGCATGTTCTGGGTCACGATCGTATTGAGGATCGAGACCGAGTAGCCGTTAGTGTGCGCCGTCGTGAGGAATTCCTTGCCGGCGATGGCCGGTGCGGCAACGCCCTGCAGATTGGCGCCGTGGCAGCTCGCGCAATGCGTCGAATACACCGTCTTGCCTGCCGTAGCTTGCGCCATCGTGTACGAGACGGCGCCGTCGCCGCCCGTGTCCGCAACCCTGATGAGCCGGGCCGCCGGCGCTTTGGTCACCTGGACCGAGGCATGCTGCACCGACGCATGGGTAGCGGCATGATGTTTCACATCGGCGGCACAGAGATGATGCACCATCGCGGCGGCCGGAGTGTATAGCACGAGCATCGAACCTTCCTTCTTCACGATCGAACTGCCGGCGGTGGCGATCGGGCCACCGTCGAGCTTGACGGCATGCCATACCAGCCAGCCATGCCACAGCCCGTAGCCTGCCACATGCGGAGCGGCACAGCCATTCTCTGTCGGCGCACCAGCCGGCACACCGAGTTCGGTATTGGCGATGGCCCCGCGCATGCCGCCGAACACGTCGAACGTTCCAGAACGCCCCTCGGCGATTTCCATGGTCTGGAGCGCCTGAGAGACATCGTTCTGATACGCGCCAAGGCCATGCGCCTTGGCCGCGTCGCCGAGATTCGCCACCGCAGACTGGAGGTTCACAAGAACCCCGTGTAGCGCGGGCACGAACGGCGGCGTCGCCCGACGATCGAGCAGGTGATTGACCTCGCCGATCGCCCCGACGGGATCGCCGTGATCGCCGGCGGCGGGATCGAAGGCGCTATCCCCGCGGCCGACCAGAAGATTGATCGCCCGGTGCGCCGCCTGGACATAGCGGGCGGGACCGTTGGTGGCGTCGTTCTCGGCATCCATGATTGCCGCGACCGCGGCTCGGATATTCGACAGCGCCGCCTCGGCCCGTGCATGGTCCGAGGCGGGTGTCGCAGCGAGGCCGGAAGGCACCGCGAGGGCGGCAAGAACCGCCCCCGCAGCCAGAAAACGCAGAAGACCGCCTTTCGCCATCACTTCGACAGCGCGAACATGGTCAGCATGGTTCCCTTGTTGGTCTTCGGCATGTTGGGCAGTTCCTGGTTGCCCGCCTGACCGGATGCAACCGCGACGTATTCGGTCTTGCCCTGGGTGAAGGCGACCGGCGGCGCGATGATCGGGGAGCCGGTATCGTAGCTCCACAGCTTCTTGCCGGACGTCGCGTCATAGGCATCGAAATCACCGTTCTCGAGGCCGGTGAAGACGAGGCCGGTCGAGGTCGAGAGAGCGCCGCCCGCCATCGGCAGTTTCGAGGGGTTACGCCACGCGAAGACGCCGGTATTCACGTCGATCGCGTTGAACTGCCCGGTGTTCGGCCCGACGAATTTCGGGAACGCGCCACCGAGATAGAACTGCCCGGCGATGTAGACCACGTTCTTCGTCGCCCGCCAGAAGCCGCACTCGTTCGAGCTTGGCAGGTAGATCATGTTGGTCTTCGGGTCGTAGCTGCCGCCGTTGTATTCGACGCCGCCATTGGTGTTCGGGCAGGCCACGTTGCCCTTCAGGCTTGGCTCCGTGTTCTGGTTGTACTGCATGCTGACGGCGAGGTGGTTCACCAGCTTGCCGGTCTGCGAGTTCAGCAGCCAGAAATTGCCGGCCTTGTCGCCGTCGGCCACGAGCGGCATCTCCTTGCCGTCCACCTTCCCGGTGAACAGGATCGGCGGCATCACCGGATCCCAGTCATGCGTGTCATGCGGGATGAACTGGTGGGCCCAGACCATCTTCGGCTTCGCGCCGGAGATGTTGATGGCGAGCAGGCTGTCGGAATAGAGGTTGGAACCCTTGCGCGCCGGGCCGTTGAAGTCCGGCTGCGGGTTGCCGGCATTGGCATAGAGGATGCCGGTCTTCGGGTCGAGCGCCATCATCGTCCACACGGCGCCGCCGCCGCGCTTCCAGGAGTCGCCGCTCCAGGTCTTGTTACCCTTCTGGCCCGGGCCCGGAATGGTTTCATACTTCCATTCGACCGCGCCATTGGCAGGGTTTATCGCCTGGATCGTGCCGATTCCACCCCAGTCGCCGTTCGAGATGCCGAGCAGCAGCACCGTCTTGCCGGTCTTCGGGTTGGTGTAGGGCAGCGGCTGCATCGTGTAGAACGAGTTCGCGGTGTCGGACACTTCCACCTTGTCGAACACCTTCTTGCCGGTGGTCGCGTTCAGCGCGATCAGGTGGCCGTCGAGCGTCGCAAGATAAACCTTGCCATCAAGCAGCGTGACACCACGATTGGCAGCGAAGGAAATGACGTGGGGATTGTCGGAGAACTGCCATTTCAGCTTTCCGGTCTTCACATCGATCGCGTAAACATGGTCGTGGGCGGAGGTGATATAGGCGGTGCCGTCCCAGACCACCGGCGCGGCCTCGATCGGCCCATTGTCCGAGATATGGAACGTCCAGACCGGCTTCAGCTGCGCAACGTTGGCCGGCGTGATCTGGCCGATATCGACATAACGGTTGTTGTCGTAATTCTTGGCACCGAGAATCCAGGTCGAGTTGCTGCTCGCCGTGCTGGTGTAATCCTTCGGCGTCGGCGTCGTGTTCGAGACGGCACCGGCATGGGCGATTCCCGCGATGCCAACGGCCATGGCCGCGGCCGCAACGCCGCCGGCGAGGCGGGCAAGGCCAGAGCGTGACTTCATTTGGTCGGTTCTCATGAACGTCTCCCCAGTTCGAAGTGAAGCTGCCTCAAGGGTACGAGGACACCATCGCACGCCCGTGGCTGCCTGATAACGCTATCATAGTCGCCAGAAGGATCAAGCTTTCGTGTATGGCCCCAGGCGCGATGTTCCCAAACGGAGCAACATGACCAGCATGGACTGCCTTGGCTCGGCTGGCACAGGCGATATAGTCGGCTCATGATCAATCTGCTCGACCACCTCGCCGCCGCGCTTGGCCCCGGAGGGGTCATCATCGCCCCTGAAGACATCGCCCCCTTCGGCACGGACTGGCGCGGCCTCGTCAGCAACATGCCCCGCGCGGTTCTGCGGCCGCGCGACACGGCGGGTGTTGCGGCCGCGCTGCGACTTTGCGCGGCGGCCGGCGTTCCTGTCGTGCCCCAGGGCGGCAACACGTCGATGGTCGCAGGCGCCGTGCCGTCGCGGGACGGGGCGGAACTCGTGCTTTCGCTCTCGCGGATGAATGCCGTGCGCGCCATCGATGCCGCGGGGCTCACCATGGAAGTGGAGGCCGGGGTCACGCTCCGTGCGGCCCAGGACGCGGCGCGCGACGCAGGTGCCCTGCTGCCGCTTTCGATCGGCTCGGAAGGGTCCGCGCAGATCGGCGGTGTCATCTCGACCAACGCCGGCGGCAACAACACCCTGCGTTTCGGCAACGCCCGCGATCTCGTATTGGGGCTGGAGGTGGTACTGGCCGACGGCACGATCTGGAACGGACTGCGCCGGCTGCGGAAGGACAATACCGGCTATGCGCTGCGCCAGCTTTTCGCCGGCGCCGAAGGAACGCTCGGCATCGTCACCGCCGCCGTGCTGCGCCTCGCGCGGGCACCGCGCCAACGGCAGACCTGTTTCTGCGCGATCCCCAGCGTCGAGGCTGCGCTCGACCTGTTTGCCCGGTTCCGCGACGAAGACGAAGCCGCGCTCTACGCATTCGAATACATCTCCGGCGCCGCCATGGCCGTGAACCAGTCATACATGCCGGACTTCCGGCTCCCGCTCGAAACGGCTTCACCGCACTATGTGCTGCTCGAACTGGCGACGACCCGCAGACGCGATCCGCTGCGGGAGACGATGGAAGCCGTGCTGGCAGACGCGCTTGAAGCCGGTGTGATCACCGATGCAGCGATCGCCGAATCCGAGGCACAGCGGGCGGCGTTCTGGGCTATCCGCGAGCATCTTTCGGAGTCGCAGCGTCGGGCCGGCGCCTCGGTGAAGAACGATGTTTCAGTCCCGGTCGCGGCAGTACCGAGCCTGCTTGCACGCGCCGCAGCGATGCTCGGCGCCCGCCATCCCGGCGCCCGCATGGTTGCATTCGGACATATCGGCGATGGCAACATCCACCTGAACGCCCTGCAGCCCGAGGATGGCGACGCTGCAGCCTTCGCCGCGCGCGGCGAGGACCTGATGGAGGATGTGAACGCCATCGTCATGGAACTCGGCGGCAGCTTTTCCGCCGAGCATGGCATCGGACAAATCAAGACCCACGCCTTCGGGCAACTGCGGTCAGCGGCCGAGCGGGAGATCATGCGCAGGATCCGTGCGGCGCTCGATCCGGCCGCGATGCTCAACCCCGGGAAACTGTTCTGACCGCGAGAGCGGTCAGAACCGGTAACGTGCCCGCATCCCGATCACGAAGTTGCGCCCTTGCGCCGGCTCGTAATAGGCGGCATTGCTCGCGGCGATCACGACCGCACCCACATAGGTGCGGTTGAAGAGATTGTTGATGCGAGCGAATTCATTGAACCGGATCGGCCCAAGGTTCTGCCGGAAACCCCCGGCGATGCCAGCGGTGAAGTAGCCCGCCGCGTAGGCCGAGTTCTGCGAGTCGACATACATCCGGCTCTGCCACTGACCATTCGCCTGGGCATAGAATCCGGTCGACGGATCATGCCAGTCCAGTTCGCCGTAGATCCGCTGGTCCGGCACGCCGGGCAATGACCTGCCGGCGAACTGGTTGGCAAGGAAGTGCGCCTTCAGCAGCGAATAGGAGCCGTAGAGCTCGACATGGTGAGGCAGATACGTATCGAGGCTGACGTCGACGCCGTTGCGCGCCGTCTGCCCCTGGTTCGAATAAGCGGTACGTCCGTCCTTCGAGGAAGACACCTCGATCTCGTTGTTGGTGTGAATGTGGAACACCGCGAGCTGGAGATAGGTATCCGCACCGATCAGGCTCTTGATCCCCGCCTCGAAGTTCTGGCTGGTCGTGGGGCGCAGGGCGGAATTGAACCCCGCGAGACCGTTGGGCAGGTAAGCGAGCTGGTCGAGCGTCGGCGTTTCGAAACCCTCGCCATAGTCGGCGTAGAGATTGGTGGTCGGCGTCAGGTGATAGGTGGCGCCGGCAACGAAGCTCGTGTTTCCATAGCTGACCGATCCCGAGTCGTTGGTCAGCGTGCTGGTCACGTAATTGTCGGTCACGCTGTAATAATCGTTGCTGTGCCGAAGACCGACGACCAAAGTCGTGCGCTTGGCAACGTGGGCGTTCACCTGCGCGTATTCGGCGACATTGCGGGCGACATCCTGCTCGTTGCGACGCAATGCGCCGATTGAGCCGAACTCGTTGACATAGCCCTTGCGGTGCTGCTGTTCGTAGCCGAAATCCACACCGGTGATGAGTGTGACCGGAACGCCGGCAACCTCGTCCCTGTGGGTCCAGGACGCGTCGATGCCACCGGATTTTCGGGCAAGATCCACCACGCCGCCGCCGGAAGCCGCGTAGCTGCCGGTAAAGGGCAGGAATTGCAGCACTGAGTGGGTCGCCTCGTAAACCACCACGCGGACGCTGTTCTGTGCGTTGAAGCGGTGTTTGAAGACGAGGCCGAACTGCAGGTGGCGCAGCACCTTGCGGGTCCCGAACGCATCGGCACCGGTGCCGGCCTGGCGCGGATTGGCATGATACTGCGCAGCAGTCAGGCCGCCCGGGTCTTCCGAATACGGTTCGTTCAGGCCGTCGATCAGCAGCGTGTAGCTGGTATTCGGGCTGACCTGCACACGGAATTTGCCATAAAACTGCTGGCGCCGCGCGGCACTATGCTGGCGGTATCCGCCAGTATAGAAATCCGACGCGTTCATCATGTAGTTGAACGAACCGTCAGATCCCCAGCGTGCGGTGCCGCCATAGGTCGCGCCGACGCGCCATCCGCCATAGGACGTCGCAATCACGCTGCCACCGACCGTGGGGCGGGTCGGGCCGTTCTTGCTGAAGACCTGGATCACTCCACCCGAGGCATTGCCGTACAGGACGGAGAACGGGCCGGTCAGAACCTCGATCCGGCTGATGTCGCCAAGGTCGATCACCTCGGAGTCGGTCGTTCCGTCCGGACCGGTCAGTGGCATTCCATCGACGAGGATGCGGATATTCCGCACGCCAAACGGTGTCTGCGCGCCGAAGCCGCGCGAGGTGATGCGCAATCCCTGCGCATAGTCCTGCCGGTTCTGCACGTCGATGCCGGGCACGCGATTCAGCGTCTCGCTGAGATTCTCTTCCGCGTTGGCGAAACTGACCTGCCTACCGGAGATACTGTATATCGAAACCGGAACGTTGAAACTCGCCTCCCGGGTACGGGTCGCGCTGACCACGATCTTGTGGATCGCGATCTCGCCCGGCGAGGGAACGATCAGGGGTTTCGCGTTCTGTCCGAACGCCGGAGTGGCGAACGCCGTGCCCCCGAGAAGGGACACGGCGAGCAGGCTGAGCCGTCTCGACATCAGTAGACGACGACGCTGCGGATACTCTCGCCCTTGCGCATCAGTTCGAAGCCTTCGTTGATCTGCTCGAAGGGCAGCACATGGGTGATCAGGTCGTCGATGTTGATCTTGCCGTTCATGTACCAGTCGACGATCTTCGGCACGTCGGTGCGGCCGCGCGCGCCGCCGAAGGCGGTGCCGCGCCAGTTGCGACCGGTCACCAGCTGGAACGGCCGGGTCGAGATCTCCTGCCCCGCGCCGGCCACCCCGATGATGATCGAGGTGCCCCACCCGCGATGGCAGCATTCCAGCGCCTGGCGCATCACCTTCACATTGCCGATGCACTCGAAGGAGTAATCGGCGCCGCCATCGGTCAGGTTGACGAGATAGGGCACGAGATCCTCGCCGATCTCGGCCGGGTTGACGAAATGCGTCATGCCGAATTTCTCGGCCATCGGCTTGCGGCCGTTGTTGAGATCGACGCCGACGATCATGTTCGCACCGGCGAGGCGCGCCCCCTGGATCACGTTCAGGCCGATCCCGCCGAGACCGAAGACGACCACGTTATCGCCCGGCTGCACCTTGGCGGTGTTGATCACCGCGCCGATGCCGGTGGTCACCCCGCAGCCGATATAGCAGATCTTGTCGAAGGGCGCGTCCTCGCGCACCTTCGCCACCGCGATTTCCGGCAGCACGGTGTAGTTGGCGAAGGTCGAGCAGCCCATGTAGTGCATCACCGGCTCGCCGTCGCAGGAGAAGCGCGAGGTGCCGTCCGGCATCACGCCCTTGCCCTGGGTCGCACGGATCGCGGTGCAGAGATTGGTCTTGCGCGAGAGGCAGGATTTGCACTGCCGGCATTCCGGCGTGTAGAGCGGAATCACGTGATCGCCCTTCTTCACGCTGGTCACGCCGGGACCGACATCGACCACGATACCAGCACCCTCGTGCCCGAGGATGGCCGGAAAGAGGCCTTCGGGGTCCGCGCCCGACAGCGTGTATTCATCCGTGTGGCAGATGCCGGTGGCCTTGACTTCCACCAGCACCTCGCCCGCCTTCGGCCCATCCAGCCTGACCGTGCCGAGCTCCAGTTTTTCGCCGGCCTTCCACGCAATCGCGGCGCGAACATCCATCGTTGTTATCCTCCTTGACGCGTCAGGCCGCGAGCTTGCCGTTGGCTTTCGCGACATGGGTCGCGATGGCATCCATCAGCGGCGGCGAAAGGCAGTCATACGGCTCAAGGCCGAGTTCTTTCAAGCGGGCGCGGATGGCGCCCATCTCGGAGGGCGGCGTGCCCTGCTCGATCACCGAGGAGACGAAGGCGGCGAATTCGGGCGCCGACCAGCCCTGATCCGACGACAGCTCGGTATGCACGAAGTCGAGCCCGTAGAAAGGATGGTCCTTGTTCTCGATGCGGCCGAACATGTGCACGCCGCATTCGCGGCAGGCATGGCGCTGGATGACCGCGTTGTGATCGACGATGTGCAGCTTGTTGCCATTCTCGACGACGCGAACCTTGTCCCGCGGCACCACCGCGACGATCGAGAACTTCGCACCCGCCGGCTTCCAGCATTTGGAGCAGCCGCAGGCGTGGTTATGGGCGGTCTGCGAGTCGACGCGCACCACCACCTGATGGCTCGGGCAGTGGCAGCGCAGCGTGCCGCCGGCGAAGGTTGACGAGCCCGGCTTGACGCCGTGGTCGATGGAAGGGTGCAGTGCAATGGCCATGTTTCGAACTCCCTTGTGACTATGTCTGGTGGCGGAACAGCGCGACGCCCTGCCCCGTCATTGTTTCGGCGTGCCGGTGCCGACGGCGCCGACAGCGCGGGCCTTGACGTATTGGTAGATCACGTGGATCTGGTGCGGGGTGAAGAAGCCGGCCCAGCTCGGCATGCCCTTCGCCTTGCGCCCCGTCATCGCGACATTGGTGAAGCCGGCCTCGGTCATGCCGTTGTTGAGCGAGGCGCGCAGGTTGGGCGCGTAGGAACCGCCCACGGCATCCTCGCCATGGCAGCGGAAGCAGTAGGAATTGAACAGCTCGTAGCCGCGGAAGACGTCCTTGGTGACCTTGTCGGTGCCGGGCTGAAAGATCGGGAAATCGACCTTCACCTTCTTGCCCTTCACCGTATAGGTGTAGGTCTTCCCGCTCGATGCCGGTGCGCTGGCGGCCTTGGCGCTCTTGAGGCTCAGGATCCAGGAGACGATTTCCTTGGTCTGCGCATCCGAAAGTTTCGGATGCGGCGGCATCGGGATCTTGCCCCAGGTGCCGACATGCCCCTTGCGGATCGCGTTTACCAGCGTGTCTTCAGCGCCGGACTGGCCGGCGAACTTCTTGGCAACGGCATCGAAGGCCGGACCGACGACCTTCTGGTTTATGGCGTGACAGGAGAAGCAGTCGCTGCCTTTGGCAATCTGCTCGCCCTTGGGCATCGAGCCGGAACCGCTGGCGGCGAGAGCCACGGCGCCGAGCAGCCCGGCCGCGAGAACGCCGGTCGCAGTGGCGCCAATGAAGGTAGTAATCGAACTCTTGGTCATGCCTCACTCTTTCTCGTGCTACGGTTCGTCACTGGGACTGTTAGTTGTTCGAGTAGTTGAAGTGCCTGGGGTTGGGCAGCAGGCGCACATTGAACTTGGCAAGGGTCGCGCCGATCTCGCTCTTGTGGGTCGCGATCACCTTGTCGAGCGCGGCACGCAGTGCCTTGTCACCTTTCCGCACGCCCATTGACATCGAATACGTGTAATTCACCTGCGGCAGACCGGGCGCATATTCCTCCGAAGGCACCCGGCGCATCTGCAGGCCGGGGAAATCCTTCATGAAGGCGCCGATCGCCGGTTCCCAGGTCACCATGACACCGACCTTGCCATCCTGAACCGCCTGCAGAAGCTGCCGCGGCGAGGCGTTCGGATTGCTCGCGACATGGAAGGCGACGGCATTCTCCATCAGCCCAAGCATCTTGATCGCCGTCTCGGGCGTCGTGCCGGCCTCGAAGCCGATCTTGATCGCGTGCATCGAAACCGATCGCATCGAGCGGATATGCAAATGCTTGCCCTTGCGGGTCACGAACACATACGAAGAGCGATAATACGGCTTGGTCGCCATTTCCTCGTTGTCGCCCGTCGGCAGGTTCATGACGACATCGCATTTGTGCGCATCGAGATTGAGAGCGAGGAAGTTCGAGAAGCCGCCATGCATCCGGTAACTGGCCCAGGTGTATTCGAGCTTCCGGCCCATCGCCTTGGCGACGAGTTCGGCGATCTTGTTCTCGAATCCCTGCCCCGCCCGGTTCGAGTAGGGCAGGTAGTTGGGATCGGCGCACACGCGCAGCACGTGGCTGTTGTTGGAGGGCTGAGCGGTTGTGCTGGCCGCTGCGACGCCATTTGGCGCGGCGGCGAAGAAGGCGGCACAGCCCGCGAACATGATCCAGCGGGTCATTGACGATTTCATGGGTTTCACTCCGTCAGCATGACCGACCGCGGAGGCCGGTACCTGTAGTCGCCGGGCGTCCACCGGAGGCGGACTGGAAGAAAAAAGCTCCAGCCCGGGCAGGGGAGCAACCCGGGCTGGATGGTCACGACGCGACTCAGTTCGCGCTGGCCACTTTCGAGGGCAGCGAGAACACCATCAGCGTGCCGCCAAGGTTCGTATAGTCGGTCAGGGTCGCGTTCAGACCCACGGCACCAAGGCCGGCCGACGATTTGTGCAGGTTGTCCGCCATGCCGATCGCGGCCCAGCCACCCACACCGCTCAGCACCGCGACATACTGCTTGCCGTCATGCATGTAGGTGATCGGGTTGCCGATGATGCCGGACGGCGTCTTGAACTGGTAGAGGATCTTGCCGGTCTTGATGTCGACCGCGCGGAACATCCCCTTCAACGTGCCGTAGAACGCGACATTGCCCGCCGTGGTCAGCGCACCGCCCCAATCCTGGAACATGTCGTGAATCTGCCACTCGGTCTTGCCGGTCATCGGGTTGTAGGCAATGAACCGGCCGCGATAGCCACCCGGTCCCGGGATCATGTTCACGATGGCGCCGACGAACGGGAAGCCCGCCTTGTACTTCACGTTGAACGCCTGGTAGCTCATGCACAGGTGGTTCAGCGGAGCGTAGAACAGGCCCGTCTTCGGATCGTAGGAGACGGGCTGTTCGTCCTTGTCACCCTGCGACGACGGGCAGATGTCCTTCACGTCCTTGCCCGCTTCGGTCATCTTCGCCGGGTCGACGATCGGCTCGTTGGTCTTCGGGTTGATGCCGGTCGCCCAGTTCACCGACGGATCGTATTTGTGGATCGCGATCGGGCTGCCGTTCTCACGGTTCATGACATAGCTGAAGCCGTTGCGGTCGAAATGCACCAGCGCCGGGACTTCCTTGCCGTGATACTTGACGTTGACGAGAACCATCTCGTTCACGCCGTCATAGTCCCAGCCGTCATGCGGGGTCATCTGGTAGACCCACTTGACCTTGCCGGTCTCGGGGTTGCGGGCCCAGATGGTCATCGACCAGCGGTTCTTGCCCGGGCGCTGGCTCGGGTTCCAGGTGCCGGGGTTGCCCGACCCGTAATAGATCAGGTTGAGCTTCGGATCGTAGGAATACCAGCCCCAGGTCGTGCCGCCGCCGACCTTCCACTCGTCACCCTTCCAGGTCTTGATGCTCGAATGCGGGCCGACGGGCTTGCCGGTCGCGCCGTTGATCGTCGTCGCCGGATCGATCAGCGTGTCCTTGGAAGGTCCCTCGCTGTAGCCGCGCCAGACCATCTTGCCGGTGTGGATGTTGTAGGCGGTGATGTAGCCGCGGACACCGTATTCACCGCCGGCGATACCGACGATCACGTTGTTGCCGACAACCATCGGCGCGCCGGTCATGGTCTGGCCGTCCTTCGGATGGCCATTGTCGGCAGACCAGACGACCTTGCCGGTCTTCGCGTTGAGCGCATAGAGCCGGGCGTCCAGCGCATCGACGAAGATCATGCCATCGCCATAGGCCGGGCCGCGATTCACGACGTCGCAGCAGGCAACCGGCGGCGCGTTGGAATCACGTGGCGGCGTATATTTCCACGCGATCTGGTCCGGATGGTTCAGGTTCACTGCATATACGTAGTTCGGATACGACGTCTCGTAATACATCATGTCGCCGATGACGATCGGCTGGCCCTCGAGACCGCGATCCGTGCCGGTCGACATCGTCCAGGCGACCTGCAGGTTTTTGACGTTCTTCGAGTTGATCTGGTCAAGCGTGCTGTAGCGCCAGTTGTTGTAGGTGCCGGTCGGCATCACCCAGTCATTGGGGTTCTTCTGCATCTGCAGCAGCGACTCGTTGGCGCTACCCGACGTGGCCGCCTGCGCGGACAGCACAAGCGCCCCTGCCCCGAGAATGCCGAAACTGGCCGCCAGCAGCGACCGCTTCAGCGATTTTGTCCCAAGTCTTGTCATTACGCTCCCTCCAAATGCGCGCCGGGGCCCCGCGGGCATCGGCGACGGACGTTTGACGCGTACCGGATTGCCCGGCTGGGACCATCACCAGCAATTCCCGTGCCAGCCCAAGCTAGGAGCCAAAGCCAGCGATTATCCTTGAGTCGCGGAACAGACTTGTCACGACACAAGCAAATCGGGGTGACAATCTGTAATTTGTGTGGAACACTCTGCCCCGCCAGACTGTTGCAATTCAATCCGGCGTTCAGACCGGCAATGGCACAGGCCGTAAAATTCGGTCAGGGGAGTGGCCGCAAGATGACCGACGCAAGTCATGACATGATGTACGCGGCGGCGACGTCCGCCGCAAAATCAAGCCGTGCGGCAAGCGGTTCCGCCGGACGCGAGGACTACATCGAAGCCGCCTGGCGGCGATGCCGAGACGATTACAGGCTGAATCCCGAAGCCCCGCCGGCAGCCGTTCATGTGGGCGGCGCGGCGCTGCGGCAGATCCGCGAGGAACATGCGTTGTTCGAGCGCCTCGGCCGGGTCGAGATGCACAGGCTGCTTGGCCAGATCAGCCAGCAGGTCGCCCAGTCCGCCACGGCATCGCGCTACGTTCTGATGCTGACCGATGCCGACGGCACCGTGCTCGACGTGTTCACCGATGCCGCGAATGCCGAGCGGGCGCGTGCCGCAAACATGATGCCTGGCTACATGTGGGACGAGCAGCACGCCGGCGTGAACGGTCCGGGGACGTCGCTGCACGACCGGCGTTCACGCGTTGTGCATCGCGAGGAACATTACTTCACCCGCAACAGCCGGATGACCTGTTCGGCAGCGCCGATCTGGGGCGCGAACGGCAGGCTGCTGGGCGCGATCGACGCGACATGCCTTGATTGTGATGACAGCCGCGCCGCCCAGGTGCCGACGATCGCACTCGTCAGCATGTCGGCGCGCATCATCGAGCAACTGCATTTCACCAACAGTTTCCGTGACTGCATGATCATGCGCTTCCATGAGCGCCCCGAACTCGTCGGCCTGCCGTATGATTCCCTCCTGGCGGTTGATTCGGACGGACTGATCCGCGCGGTTGACAATTCCGTGCCCTCGATGCTGGGCGCCGCCGGATACAATACGCTGGTCGGTCGCAGCGTGGCCGAAGTCTTCGACATTTCGCTGGACCGTCTGCTGGAGCATGCCGAAACCCAGCCCTTCGCCATCTGGCCGATCGCGCACGGAAACGACAGGCACGGCTATGCCAGCGTCTGGCCGGCGAAACAGACCCGCGCCCGCGCCCGCGCCGTCGTCAGCGCGCGCAATGCGCTGGTGGAGCGCGCACCGCTGCGGCCGCCGGCCGAGATGCGGCAACGCAAGCCTGAGCCGCGGGAACTCGTGGCGCTGGCCGGCGCCGACCGGGCCATGGCGCACAACGTGTGGCGCGCCGAGCGCGTCATGAACCGGGACATCAACATCCTGCTCCTCGGCGAGACCGGCACCGGGAAGGATACCTTCGCCCGCGCGATTCACCGCGCGAGCAATCGCCATGCCGCGCCGTTCGTCGCAATGAGTTGCGCGGCAATTCCCGAGCAGCTCATCGAAAGCGAACTGTTCGGCTACGAAACCGGCGCTTTCACCGGCGCGCGGCCGGGCGGCATGCGCGGCAAGGCGGTGGCCGCGCATGGCGGCACGCTGTTCCTCGACGAAATCGGCGACATGCCGCTCTCCATTCAGGCCCGCCTGCTGCGGCTGCTGGAAGAAAAGGAGATCGTGCCGCTCGGCAGTTCCACGCCGACTCCGGTGGACATCAAGGTCATCAGCGCCACCCATCGCGACCTTGAAGCGATGGTGGCGCGCGGCGAGTTCCGCATGGACCTCTATTACCGGCTCAACGGCCTGTCGCTGACGATGCCCGCCTTGCGGCAACGCTCTGACCGGCAGGACCTGATCGAGACACTCTGCGCCGAGGAAAGCGAGGGCGCATCGATCTCCATTACCCCCGCCGCGATGCAGGCGCTGATCGAGCACGACTGGCCCGGCAATATCCGCGAACTGCGCAACACGCTGCGTACCGCCCTGGCTTTCGCCGAAGCCGGGCGCATCGAGGTGCATCACCTCCCGCACATGATCGTCCGCACCATGCCCGCGCACGGCCCAGTCCCGCCGCAGCCCCTGGCAGAGGAAGATCCCGAGCGCGAACGGATCGTCGCGGCACTCGAACGGCATCACTGGCGTATCGCCGCCACGGCATCCAGCCTCGGCATCAGCCGCAACACGCTCTACCGGAAGCTGCACCGCTACGGCCTGATGAACGAACCGCATTGACTCGCCGGCCCGTCGCCTATCTCGCCGGGCCGGACCTGTTCCTGCCCGACGCGCACGCCCATGCCGCGCGAAAGGTCGCGATCGCCGCCGGCCACGGCATCGATGCGCTCGTCCCGCTGGATGCGCCGGCACCCGAACGCCAGCCGGGCGAGGCGCTGTGGCGGGCGATCTTCCGGCAGGATGTCGGGATGATGGAGGCCAGCGACATCATCATCGCCCATCTCACCCCCTTCCGTGGCGCCTCCGCCGATGCCGGGACGCTGGTCGAGCTGGGCTGGTTCCTCGGCCGCCGCCGGCCCTGTTTCGGCTACTCGAACGCGTCCACGCCCTTCGCCGCGCGCAGCCGCCGCCAAATCGCCGCGCTGCCCGATCCCGTTAGCGATATTGCGGTCGAGGATTTCGGCCTGGGCGACAACCTGATGGTAGTCGGCGCGCTGGAGGGCGGGCTCGTCACCCCGCCGGAGGGCCAGGACCTGCCCTTCGACTCGCTCGCGATGTTCGAACGCTGTGTTGCGCGGGCGGCAGCGTTTCTTGCGGGCAGGTCGCCGCCAGGCTGAGCATCGCCGGCGCCGGCGCGACCAGCCGGCGATGCAGCAGCCGGGCAAGGCCGCGCGCCACCAGCATGCTGTGAAAATACTGGCAGGGCTGTGCGAGGTGGTCCTCGCTGTTGTAGAAATCGGTGCGCGGATACCGGCTGTGATTGGCGAGTTCGAGAAACCGCCCGCCATGCTGCCGATAGACCCCGCCGATCGCGCTTATATCCGCCTGCGGCAGCCTGACATCGCGGAAATCGGTCGGCAGCCCGCCGATCACGATCACCCCCCGCGCCGCCGCGGCGGCGACGAACCGGCCGATCAGCACCGTGCCATACCCGTCCCGGATCGCCCGCGCCGACGGCTCGACCCGATGCAGCCCGGCGAGGAAGGCGCGGTCGGCGGTCGCAAGGCTGGTGCCGATCTCGTCGCCCTCCGCATCCTCCTCGCGGGCGAGGCGGGCGCGCAGATGGCCGAGCCCCGCCGCCCGCGCCGCCATCTCCGCCAGCGCCTCCAGCCCGTCCGGCATGGTGTTGTCGAAGGCGGCGCCAAGTATCCGCCCCGGCGGCATTTGCCACAGCAGCGCCCGGTCGTGGCGGAAGAGCATGGCGCCATCGACATCCATCCGGTTCGCCGCGCGGCTGATGTCGTATTGCTGCACCTCCATCGGCAGATAGACGATGTCGCCGCGATGCAGCAGCTTCAGCCAGCGGAGGAACAGATCATCGAGCCCGATGCCGACGGCGATGCCGCCACTCTCGCAAGGCAGCGCCAGCATCGCGCCGATCACCCGGCAGGAATGCGAATAGGGCCCGTTCGACCCGGCGAGGATCACCAGCTTCGGCGAAGGCAGCGCCGCGCCGCGGGCGAGCTTCTCGCGCATCTCCAGCCGCAGCAGGCCGAGCGAGAGCGGGCGGTCGAGCACGAAGGCAAAGGCGGCAAGATAGAGCGCGAGCGAGGCGATGGCGCAGAGAACAAGCCGGCGCATCAGAACTGGAAATAGATGAAAGGCCGCGCATAGGGCGCAAAGATCAGCGCCTGCGCGGTGAAGGCGAACCCGGCGATCAGCGCAAGGCCGCGCCCGCGCCCCCCGAGCGTGTGGATGTCGCGCGCCCCCAGCATGATCCCCCAAGCCAGCGCGATCAGCGCGCTCCCCTGCACCACGCTCATCGTCCGCGCCGCGCCGAGCCAGGGCAGCACCGCGACCGGCTTGGCAATCGCGCCGAGCGCGGGGATCGCGGCGATGATCTGGCGCGGCAGCAGCACGCCGCCAGCGCCGACAAGCCCGCGCAGCACGATCCGGCAGGCGGAGAGGCTTTCGGCGCGGAACGGCACCCAGGCCAGCAGCACGGCAAGCAGCGTCAGCCCCTGCGCCACCAACCGCGGCAGGCGCGTTCCAAACCGCCGCCACTGGTGATGGATCACGAGATACAGCCCGTGCAGCCCGCCCCACAGCATGAACGACCACGCCGCGCCATGCCACAGCCCGCCGAGCAGCATGGTGATCATCAGGTTGAGATTGCGGCGCGCCTCGCCGCGCCGGTTGCCGCCGAGCGGAATGTAGAGATAGTCGCGCAGGAAGAACGAGAGCGTGATGTTCCACCGCCGCCAGAAGTCCGAGATGTCGCCTGCCTGATAGGGGCTGCGGAAATTCAGCGGAAAGCCGATGCCGATCATCCGCGCCAGCCCGATCGCCATGTCCGAATAGCCCGAGAAGTCGAAATAGATCTGCGCGCCATAGGCGAGCAGCGCCACCCACGCCTCGATCAGCGACAGCGAATGCCCTGCGGCGGCGGCGGCGAAACCCGGATCGGCGAAACGGGCGAGACTGTCCGCCAGCACCAGCTTCTTGCCGAGGCCGAGGAGAAAGATCTCGATGCCGCAAGCGAGATCCTCCTGCCGCACCCTGCCGCGATGGCGGGCGAATTGCGGGATGATCTCCCCTGGCCGGACGATCGGCCCGGCGATCAGATGCGCGAAGAAGGCGACGAAACAGGCATAGTCGAGAAAGCCGCACTCCGGCACCTCGCCGCGCGCGGTATCGACCAGATACATCACCTGCTGGAAGGTGAAGAAGCTGATGCCGAGCGGCAGCAGGATGCAAAGCGCCGGCGCGGGCAGGCCGAGCAGCGCCGCCCCGCTCGCCGCCAGCAGCCCTGCATACTTGAACCAGCCCAGCAGCAGCAGGTTCGCCGCCAACCCGCCGACGAGCCAGCCTCGCTTCCGGCGCGAGCGCCGCATCGCACCCGCCAGCAGATAATTGCCGAGGATCGATCCGGCCAGCAGCGGCAGCAGCACCGGCTTCCACCACCCATAGAACACGAGGCTCGCCAGCAGCAGCACGCCGAGCGCCGCCCGCGCCCCGGCAATCCGCCCGGCCAGGGCGAAGCCGGCGAGAAAGACCGGCAGAAACCCGAAGACGAAAAGAGCCGAGTTGAAAAGCACGATCAAATACCCGCTTAGGTTGAAATCACCTTGCCACGCGGCGCGGGCGATTTCCACCCCGAATTGGCCCCGGCGGCACCGGATGCTATAGGCCGCGCGAGACCGGCCCCTTCGGGCCGTCCCCACGCCGCGCCGGAACCCGCATCGACATGACCGACGACCTGCCGCCCCACCCCGCTTTGCTGCCCGCGGGCTTCACCGACCTGCTGCCGCCGGACGCCGAGGCCGAGGCAAGGCTGACCGAAACGCTGACGGCGAGCTTCGGCGCGCATGGCTATCAGCGGGTCAAGCCGCCGCTGGTCGAGTTCGAGACCACGCTGCTCGCCGGCAGCGGCGCCGCCGTGGCCGAGCAGACCTTCCGGCTGATGGACCCCGAATCGCAGCGCATGATGGGCGTGCGCGCCGACACCACGCCGCAGATCGCCCGCATCGCCACGACAAGGCTCGCCGCCGCCGCCAGGCCGCTGCGCCTGGCCTATGCCGGGCAATGCCTGCTGGTGCGCGGCTCGCAGCTCGCCCCCGAGCGCCAGGTCGCACAGGCCGGCATCGAGCTGATCGGGCCGGACGTGCCGGAGGCCGACGCCGAGATCATCGTCACCGCCGTCGCCGCCCTCGCCGCCACCGGCATCGGCGAGGTCAGCGTCGATCTGACCATGCCGCCGCTGATCCCCGCCCTGCTGGGCGACACTTCGGCCCATGCCGCCCTCGTCCGCGCGCTCGACCGCAAGGACGCCGCCGAGATCGCCGCCCATGGCGGCGCGCTGGCCCCCACCCTGCTCGCCCTGCTGGAGGCCGCCGGCACCGCCGAGACCGCGATCGTCCGCCTCGCCGCGATCGACCTGCCCGCCCCGGTCCGCGCCCTGGCGGACCGGCTGAGCGCGACCGTCGCCGCCATCCGCGCCCTGATGCCCGCCCTGCGGCTGACCATCGACCCGGTCGAGTTCCGCGGCTATCGCTACCATACCGGCGTCGCGCTCACGATCTTCGCGCCCGGCCGCCAGGCCGAGTTCGGTCGCGGCGGGCGCTATCTCTGCGACAATGGCGAATCGGCGACCGGCATCACCCTCTACCCCGACACGATCCTCGCCGTCGCCCCGCGCCCGGCCTCGCGCCCGCGCCTGTTCCTGCCCGCCGGCACGCCGGCCGAGGCCGGTGCCCGCGCCCGCGCCGAGGGCTTCGCCACCATTCGCGGCCTCGCCGCCGCGGCGGATGACGCCGACGAGGCGCGCCGCCTGTCCTGCTCCCATCTCTGGCGCGAGGGACGCGCCGTTCCGCTCGAAGGATAACGCCATGGCAAATGTCACCATCATCGGCGCGCAATGGGGCGACGAGGGCAAGGGAAAGGTGGTCGACTGGCTGGCCTCCCGCGCCGATGTCGTGGTCCGCTTCCAGGGCGGGCACAATGCCGGGCACACGCTCGTGGTCGGCAACCAGACCTACAAGCTCTCGCTGCTCCCCTCCGGCCTCGTGCGCGGCAAGCTCGGCGTGATCGGCAACGGCGTGGTGGTCGACCCGGTGGCCCTGCTCGCCGAAATCGGCCGGGTGCGCGAGCAGGGGCTGAACGTCACCCCCGAAACGCTGCGCATCGCCGACAACGCGCCGCTGATCCTGCCGCTGCACGCCGCCCTCGATGCCGCGCGCGAGGCCGCCCGCGGCGCGCGCCGCATCGGCACCACCGGCCGCGGCATCGGCCCCGCCTATGAGGACAAGGTCGCCCGCCGCGCCATCCGCATCTGCGACCTCGCCGAACCCGCAACGCTCGACTGGCGGCTCGACGAGCTGCTGCTGCACCACAACACGCTGCTCGCCGGCCTCGGCGCACCCACGTTCGGCAAGGCCGAGCTGATGGACCAGCTCCTCGCCCTCGCGCCGCAGATCCTGCCCTTCGCCGAACCGGTCTGGGAACGCCTGGCCGAGGCGAAGAAATCCGGCGCCCGCATCCTGTTCGAGGGCGCGCAGGCGGTGATGCTCGATGTCGATCACGGCACCTACCCGTTCGTCACCTCGTCCAACACCGTCTCCGGCCAGATCGCCGCCGGCGCCGGCGTCGGGCCGGATGCGGCGGGCCGCGTCCTCGGCATCGCCAAGGCCTATTCCACCCGCGTCGGCTCCGGCCCCTTCCCGACCGAGCAGGACAACGAGACCGGCCGCCTGCTCGGCGAGCGCGGGCATGAATTCGGCACCGTCACCGGCCGCGCCCGCCGCTGCGGCTGGTTCGACGCCGCCCTGGTCCGCCAGGCGGTCAAGGTCGGTGGCATCCAGGGCCTCGCGCTGACCAAGCTCGACGTGCTCGACGGCATGACGACGCTGCAAATCGGCGTCGGCTACCGCATCGGCGGCGAAACCCTGCCCCATCTGCCGCCCGGCGCCGCGGCGCAGGCCAAGGCCGAACCGGTCTATGAAACCATCGAGGGCTGGTCCGGCTCGACCCGCGGCGCCCGCTCCTATGCCGACCTGCCGGCGCAGGCGATCAAGTATGTCCGCCGCATCGAGGAACTGGTCGAATGCCCGGTCACCCTGCTCTCCACCAGCCCCGAGCGGGACGACACCATCCTGATGCAGGACCCCTTCGCCGACTGAGGCCTTCCAGCTCCGCCGCGCCGGAACGGCAGGTCATGGTCCCTGTGGCGTCGCGACGGCGAGGACACCGATGATGACGCCGCCCGTCGCGATCAGGCGGACACCCTCAGGCATGTGCAGCAGGTTGAGCATCGTAACGAGCAGCCCGAGCAGCATGGCCGAGCCCCAGAGGCCGGGCGGGGCGGGGTCGCCGCCGGCGATCGAGGTGCCGCCGATCACCACCACGGCGATCGACATCAGGAGATATTCGCGCGCCATGTCGAGCGAGGCGCCGCCGGAATAGGCGGCGAGCAGGATGCCGGCGATGGCGGCGAGCAGGCCGGAGGCGAGATAGACCAGCGAGAGCGCACCTCCAACCCGAAAGCCGGCGAGCGAGGCCGCCCGGCGGTTCTGCCCGAGAGCGAGCACCGCCCGACCCGCCCGCGTGCGCTGGAGCCCGACCGCGCAGGCGGCGGTGAGCAGGATGAACAGCACCGTCATCGCGGAGACGCCCAGCACGCGGCCAGACGTGAACGCCGCGAGCAGCGGCGAGGGCTGCGTCACCGCGTGGCTGGAATAGGCGATGGCGGCAGACTGGTAGATGAAGCCGGAGGCGAGCGTGCCGACCATCGGCGGGATGCGCAGCAGGCGGATCAGCGCCAGATTGAAAAGCCCGGCACCGAGGCCGATGAGCAGGCCGAGGGCGAGGCCGGAAAGCAGCCCGGCATTGCTGCCGTGCATCGCGCCGGTCGCTAGATAGCCGGCGAGCGTCATCACGCCGGGGATCGACAGGTCGATATTGCCCGGGCCGGCGGTGATCACCAGCATCTGCCCGAGCCCGGCGATGACAAAGAATGTGGCGAATTGCAGCGCGATCGAGAAGGTCTGGAAACTGCCGGCGCCGGCGGCGATGACCACGATCGCGAGGTAGACGACCGCCGCCGCGAGATAGGACCAGATCCAGCGCGGGGCGTTCGCGAAGCGTTGTCCCATCCGCCGCTCCTATGCCGACCGCGCCACGGCGCGCAGGCCGAGCACCACGATCAGGATGCCCCCCTCCACGCTGAGCTGCCAGCTCGTCGAGATGTTCACGAAGGACAGCACCGAGCCTGTGAGCAGCATGATCAGCGTGCCGGTGACGGTGCCGACCGGCGAGACGTCGCCGCCCACGAACTCGCCGCCGCCGACGATCACCGCCGCGATCGAGGTCAGCGTGTATTGCGCGCCCACCGTCGCGTCGCCGGAGGTGTTGATGCCATCCAGCAGCAGGCCGGCGATCACGCCGCAGGCCCCGGCGATGCCGTAGAGCAGCATCCGCCCGCGGGCGAGCGACCAGCCGGCCTGCTCGACCGCCTTCGCATTGCCGCCGATGCCGCGCAGGACGGCGCCGCGCGCGGTGCGCATCAGCAGCAAATGGCCGAGGAGCGCGGCGCCGGCGAGCACGAGGATCGGCAGCGGCACCAGCGGCGGCGAGAGGTTGACGAAGCCGGCGATGAGGGACGGCGCGCCGCCGCCGGGCGAGGGCAGCAGCAGCAGGGCGCAGCCGAGCCAGATGAACGAGGCGCCCAGCGTCACCACGATCGAGGGCAGCCGGCGAACATGGATCAGCCCGCCCATTAGCGCGTAGGCGCCGATCGCCGCGGCGAGGGCGAGGAGGCCGGCGGCGGGGGCGCGGACCAGCAGCGTCGCCGCGATACAGGATGTGAGCGAGATGAACGGGCCGATGCCGAGATCGATGTCATTGATGGCGATGACGCACATCTGCGCCATGCTGGCGAAGACCGCCGGCATCGCGAGATCGAGCAGCAGGCCGATGCCGAAATAGCTGAGGATCGCCGGCCGTATCCAGAAGATGATGCCGAACATCGCGGCCAGGGCGGCGACGGGCAGGGCGATCTTGAAGCGTGGCAGGGCGGCTGCGAGGGCGGGTTGGCCGGCGGGCATCGCGGACGGGTCAGCCGGCACGGGCGAAGCCGCCCCCGGGCGGCGCCGAGGCAAAGGAGGCACGGATCACCCGGTCTTCCGAATAGGCGTCGCGGTCGATCGCATCGGTGATCCGGCCGCGGCTGAAGACATAGACCCGGTCACACTCGGCGAGCTCGGCGTTCTCGGTGGTGTACCAGAGGATGGCATGGCCGCCGGCGGCGTGCGCGCGCATCCGCGCGTAAAGCTCGCGCTTGGTGCCGACATCGACACCGCGCGTCGGATCGTCGAGCAGGAGGATATCGGCCCCGGAGGCCAGCGCGCGGGCAACCAGCACCTTCTGCTGGTTGCCGCCGGACAGGCGGGTCGCGAGATGGGAGACGGAGGGCGTGCGGATCGCCAGGCTCCGCGCCCACGCCTCGGCAAGGGCGCGTTCGGCGGCGGGATCGATCAGGCCGAAGCGGGAGAGCCGGCCGAGCGCGCCGGCGGAGATGTTGCGCATCACCGACCAGAGCGGAAAGATTCCCTCGCTGGCGCGGTCGCCGCTGACATGGGCGATGCTGCCATTGACGGCGAGGCCGCGCTCGCGGTGGCGGGCGGCGGCGAAGACCCGGTGCAGGAACGCCCGCTGGCCATGACCGGCGAGGCCGGCAAGACCGACGATTTCGCCGGCATGAACGCGCAGCGGCAGCGACTCGCCGTCCTGCGCCGCGGCCTCGACGCGCGGCACGCCGGCGCTGCGCGCGCCGCCGGCGTCGCGCCCGGCGGGAGCGCGCMCCTCGCCCATCATCGCGACAAGCCGGTCTTCGTCGAGCCCGGAGGCGGGCGC
>NZ_JFHO01000017.1:0-23198 GCF_000724705.2 Acidiphilium sp. JA12-A1 | reverse complement strand
GGGTGCCGCCGCACGCTCCTGGCTCACCGCGCGCAAGGCCGACCTGCTGCCGGTCGGATATTTCCATGTCGTCTTCACCGTGCCGGCCGCGATCGCCGACATCGCCTTCCACAACAAGGCTGCCGTCTATGACCTGCTGTTCCACGCCGCGGCCAAGACGATGCTGACGATCGCCGCCGATCCCCGGCATCTGGGCGCACGGATCGGCATCACCGCCGTGCTCCATACATGGGGGTCGGCACTGACCCACCACCCACACGTGCACATGATCGTGCCGGGCGGCGGCATCTCGCTCGACGGTGAGCGCTGGGTCTCCACGCGGCCGGCCTTCCTCGTGCCGGTGCGCGTCCTGGGCAAGTTGTTCCGCCGCCTGTTCGTCACCGGCCTGCTCGCGCTCTTTGATGCCGGCAAGCTCGCCTTCTTCGGCGGCCTCGCACCACTCACAGACCGACGAGCCTTTCTGCGCCACCTCTCGCCGGTCCGCCACAAACGCTGGGTCGTCTACGCCAAGCCGCCCTTCGGTGGCTCCGAAGCAGTGCTCGCCTATCTCTCGCGCTATACCCATCGCGTCGCCATCTCGAACCGGCGGCTGCTCGCCTTCAACGAAACCGGCGTCACGTTCCGCTACAAGGATTATCGCCGCGATGGCGCCGATCGCTATCAGGTCATGACGCTTGCCGCCGGCGAGTTCATCCGCCGCTTCCTGCTCCACGTCCTGCCTCGTGGGTTCCACCGCATCCGCCACTACGGCCTGCTCGCCGGCATCACCCGCAAGGCCAATCTCGCGCACGCACGCGAACTGCTCGCCGTCGCAGCATCTCCACCCGATGATAACAGGCCGGAAGAAGTGCTCGATACCCGTCCGCCGTGCCCGTGCTGCGGCGGCCACATGATCATCGTCGAGACCTTCGCCCGCTGGTCTCAGCCCAGGGCCCCACCGCAGCGCACGTCATCCGCCGGAATACATTCGCCGTGACCCGGCGCAGACGACATCCGCAACTCGCTACCAGCGCCGCAGCCACCGTGCTTCGGCCAACCGCCAATCCTGCGCCCGTGGCGGCAAACCCTGATCCAATCGCCTCATCCGACGACGACCCGACCAGAAAACACCACCACGCCGTGCACCAGCCTCGCGTCGCCGCCAGTCACCAGCCCGACAGCCGTACCAAGCGATACATCCAGCCCACCAGCCCAAAATCGAATTCCCCATAGGCCAGTGCTCGCTCACCGCGGGTTCCTTCCTCGGGGACTTTCGTACGCCTCACGGCGCCCGAAACTCTTCACGAAAGCGGATTGTCTGGTTTGGAGCGAGGAATAGGACAATCTGCCATTCGCAGCCGCGGACGTAGCGGCGACTCACGACATAAAGCGGGCGCGGCGCGATCACTTCATTGTGCCTCCGTTGCCAGAAGGACGTCATAGTGCTGGGCGCGCGCGTCGAAACGTGAAAGTACTTCTCGCGCGCGTGGGGGTACGTGGCTCTGCGCAAAGTCCTCGCCCATGAACGCCCGAACCGAGTCAATATTCTGGAACCACATGACGGTGATGAATTCCACTTCGGTACCCAGAGCTTTGCGAAACAGCTCGATCTTCTTGAAACCGGGTATTTTCATCGCCAGGATTCCCGGGATCACCTCTCCGGTAACAATGGACTGATATCGGTCAGCATTTTCGGCCGTGGTGTAGCCATGCCAGATGCGACTGATCATATGCGCGTCCTTTCTCTGCGAATTGCATGACCCGACTGGGTCCGGGCGTGGCACTGGGTAACATGCAACCACGAGACATGTCCTGCCAAAGGTCTCGGCAAAACGGCGTCAATTTGGCATGCAATTATAGACCAAATCCACAACTATGGCATAATATGCCAATATGGATGCGATAGATCGTAGAATCATTGCCGCGCTTCAGAATGACGGGCGGCTCAGCAACGTCGAACTCGCCGATCTGGTAGGCCTGTCTCCCTCACCTTGTCTCAGGCGCGTGAAACTGTTGGAGGAGCGTGGGGTGATCGCCGGCTATACGGCCGTTGTTGATCGCCAAGCCCTTGGACTTTCCCTGACGGTTTTCGTGGAAATCACGGTGGCTCGGCATTCCCGGCAGAACGCGGCGATTGTCGAAGAGAGCCTCGCCAGCATCCCCGGGCTCGTCGCATGCCACATGGTCTCTGGGGACGCTGACTTCTTGGTCGAATTGGTCGTAGCGGACCTCAAGACCTACGAGCGCATCCTGACCGAGAATATCCTTACGATTGATGCCGTGGAGCAAGTCCGCTCGAATTTCGCGCTGCGCACCGTCCTTACCGCGCGCCCTCTGACCCTGCCTTAAGTCAATCCGTCCGGGCTTGGTGGGAGTTCCGGGAACGGCCGGTTCGTCCCAGACTAGGACTTTTGCAGGACTGCCGGGATGGTCCGCTATCAGGAATGGGATTGATAGCTGGCAATGCCGAATTGGGCGCACAGCCGCCCTTCAGTCAGTCCGCTCTGCACGGTGGATTTCTGCCCTGCGCGGACGTATCGAGCCCGATTTGCGCGCCATCACCGGCTACGCCCACGCTTCCGGCTTGCTTGTTCAACAGGATGCTCCCCGGCTTGCTGCTGCGCCTGACGCCGATGCCCCTCCAGCGCGCTCTGTAGGCGGACCCGAGCACTCCGATGCGCAGCCTCGATCAAGGGCCGAGCCCGCTCCCAGCCCGCCGCCACGGCAGCCCTTACGGCAGGGGCCGCCCGCTCGATGCGGGCCAGCGCCTGCCCCTTATCCTCGGCAGCGCGGGCCATGGTTGCGGTCAAACTACCTTGCGCACTGACCCGGGCCTGGGTCCGCGCAAAACGCTGTGACAAGTCAGAAGGCAATCCAGCGGCCTCGCGCTTCTCGTCAGCCGCCAGCCCTTTGAGGAAGGCGCGAGCCGCATTACGGCGGGCCTCCTCGCTGATCTTCACCAGATCGAGCGCATTGGTCTTTTCCGGCTGGCGCGCGATGTTCCGCGTCCAGTTCGTCCAGATGTCGTGATCGCGTATCGGGCGCGGATCGCCCAGCGGCCGGCGGCCCGCGATCTCCTGTTGCTCGGCGCCTTCCGAGGTGAGCCAGTAATCCCGCTCCCGGTGCCGTGAACCAGACACATAGGTCTTGAAACCGTCCGTGGTCTGCGAACCGCCCGGCGTTACAAAGATATGCTCGGTCGTGGTGATGCCCTGGGCGGTGTTGGTGGTCATGGCATAGCCGTAGGCCAGCCGCATCCGGCCGGTTTCCTTGTCGGCCAGCGTATCCCACTTCACAAAACCCTCGCGGCCATGGTCGTTCCGCAGCACCAGGCCTTCGTCGCGGATGCTGCTGATTTCGAGGATCGAGCCGTTATCCCCGATCGCGCCCTTGCTGCCATCCAGCATCGCCGCATTGGTGCGGGCGAAGAGCCGGATCTTTTCGCCCGGGGCGATCGGCAGCGCGTAGTGCTCACCGGTGTTCTTGTCGATCGCCGCCAGCGTCATGTGGCTCTGCCCCAGCTCGCCAGAGGCCAGCAGCCGTTGCCGGATCGCCTCGCCGATCGCGCGTGCATCCTGATTGGTCGGTGTGCTGATCGAAAGCGTAAAGCGTGGCCGATCAGCATTCGCTTTCCGGCGCTCATCCCAGAGCGCAGCGGCCCGCGCGATCACCTCGCCATGCCCGCCGGCAACGATCTCGGCCGTGCCGTCCTGCCGCTTCATGTCCAGCGCCTTGCCAACAGCCTCGGCGCCGCCTTTGCGCAGCAGGCCCGCGATTTCGCGCGCCCGTTCGTTGGTCTGCCGCACGCTGCTTTCGATCGACGGCACCTTGCCCAGCCCTTTCTCGAGAAGGCCGATCACCTGGCCTGCCTCGATCGACTGGCATTGCTTCGGATCACCAATCGCTACCATGCGGAACCCGTGCCGCTCCTGTAGGCGCAACAGATCGAGCATCTGGCGCGTGCCGATAGTGCCCAGCTCATCGATCACCACGACACTGCGATTGGACAAGTCCAGCCGGCCGCTCTCCACCCGGTTGATGAACACCGACACGGCCGCGATCGTGTCGCGCCCGCCGGTCTCGACCTCGGTGTTCAGCCCGGCCTCGCGCAGTTCGCGCGCCTGGCGCCAGCCGAGGCTGATGCCGTGAATGTCCGCACCCTGGTCACGCCACGCCGCCACCAGCGGCTTCAACAATGTGGTCTTGCCAGCCCCGGCCGCCCCGGTCCCCACCGCGAACCGGCCGCCCATGCCGAGATGATCGATCATCCGGCGTTGTGCTGCGCCATGCTCGCCGGTGAAGCGCAGCCCGCTCGCCTCGATCCCGCGCTTGATCTGTACCGGGTTCAGTGTGCCGCGCCGATCCCTGCTAGCCTGTCCCGCCAGCTCGACCAGCGCGCTCTCCTGCTCGACATGGGCGCGCGTCGTCAGCCTGGTTGTGGTGATCGTCACATCCGGGTTGTCCGGGTCATCCCGCTCGGTCTCGACCGCGATGATCTGCGTGCGCGCGGGTTCCCCACTGGCGTCAGCACCGCCCGTCTCGACAACCCCGCGCGCCCGCAACCGCGCGATCACATGATCAACATCGCCGCCATCCTTGATGCCGGCCGCTACCAGGCCGCGCGCTGCGGCAACGCGCTCATCCTCGGCCTTGATGACCGCCCGCCGGGCAAACTGCTCACCCAGCACCCGCGCAGCCGCCTCATAGGCCAGATCAAGCCGGGCCGCTTCGGTCATCCTCTCCGCCGGTGCCGCGTCCTGCAGAACGCTCTTGTGCTGGTAGCCGCGTGCCTCCGCCTGGCGCCGCCAGCTCGCGAAATCGCTCAGATCATCGGCCTTGGCACTGCGGCTCGCAAAGGCGCCGCCTTTCAGCAGCTTGATTCGTTCGTCGCCGGTCATGCGGTCCCAATCCGCCCCCAGCGAGGCGGCATAGGCTTTCGCGTCGGAGAGGGCATCGCGGGTCCGCTTACTGAACGCCGCCCTGATCTCCTCCGGCACGGCGCTGAGCCGCGCCGCGCCGGTGGTTCGGTCCAGCTCTATACTCGCCCCGGCCCGCCGGAGATTCTGGGCGAGATGAGCCTGGTAGATCGCACCCCATTCATGGATGCGGCCGTGCATCTGCAACGTGTTCAGGGACACAACCCGGCCGCTCTCGGTGACGATGACATTCGGCACGGCGACATGCGTATGAAGCTGCGGATCGCCGGCCACCTTTACGGAGACGATCTCGGTTTCCGTGCGGCCATCCGCTGTCTGCCGGGCGATTTCGAGGGTGGGCCGGGCCGTGTAGTGGTCAAAGGTGATCCACCCGATGCGGCCCTGCTCGGTGCCTTCCTTGCCACCTTTGCCCTTCCGGGCCTGGCCAATGACCTGCTCGATCTCGGCCATGGTCGCGGCCACCGCATC
The DNA here is from genome assembly GCF_000724705.2 of Acidiphilium sp. JA12-A1. NCBI lineage: Bacteria > Pseudomonadati > Pseudomonadota > Alphaproteobacteria > Acetobacterales > Acidocellaceae > Acidiphilium > Acidiphilium sp. JA12-A1. The sequence goes on along the minus strand of NZ_JFHO01000017.1, from coordinate 17,814 downwards.
CTTGTGCGCCTGGGCCAGCTGGTTGCGCTCCGCCTCGGTCGGCGCGAAGGCCCAGGCCAGCGACACCGACTTGTCGGCCGAGAAGGTAAAATCAACATACCCGATCGGGGTTTTCGAGCGGTTCACCGCGTTCCGCCAATCGGCCGCATCCAGCGCCGTGCCATCCGCTCGCTTGCCATCCAGGATGTTGGCCCGCTCGGTCTCGGACAGGCCGCGCCCGTCTTTGGCCCCCAGCGCCTTATAGAGCCGCACAAGCTCGGGATGAGGCACAGGCTGGCCTTGTTCGATCTCCTGGGCGGATGGGCCATCCGGCGCGGCGCCGGGAGAGGCGGATGACAACTTCGCCTCGATCCGCGCCCGGTCGGCAGCACTCGACGCCTCGGCCGTCGCCAGCGCCCGCCGCAAGCCGGCGGCACCGCCTTTGCGCAAGGCATCGGCCCAATCGGCGCCCTTTGCTCCGCCCGCGACATCAGCCGGTGGTTCAAGATAGACGGCATCGCCGCCATTGGCCTCGATCAAGGCCGCGGCCTTGGCGGCCGCCTTCTGCCCGGCCTCGCCAACATCACGGCCATTATGGAGGCGGGCATTGTCGCGATCGGCCAGCAGGACAACCGGCGTCGAGCCGCTGAACTGCCCGGCCCAGGCCACCAGGCCGCCAGCATTATAGCCAACAACACCAGCCTGCCGCGTTGCCTGCACGACACTCGCGACGGTCTCGAACCCTTCACCGGCAACCCGGACCTGGTCATGGCCACCGATCGGCACAGCAGCGCCAGCAGGCGGATGCAGCAGCCAGGCGCCTGAGGCCCCCAGCATCCGGCGGCCGATTTTTGCTCCGCCCTCGGTCAGATAGGTGCGCTGCACGCCGGTCAGCCGTACCAGGCCATCCTCATCCTGGCCGAACATCGGCGTCAGCATCACCACCGCCGCACCGGCCGATACTTCCGCCGCATCATAGTTCGGATGCGGCCGAACCAGCCGCACATGGCCCATCAGCCAATCGGCATCGAGGCCGCGCCCGCTGAGATAGGCCCGGGCTGACGCCCGCAGGGCCGCGGCCTCGTCCACGCGCGCCGCATGCGCCGTCCGCTGCTGCAACTTCTGCCCCACAGACCCGTGCAGGCTCGGCGCGTGCAGCTCGCCAGCGCCCGGAATCGCCTCATCCCAGAGTTTCCCGGCAATGCTCTTGCGAAAGACGTTGCGCCGTATCTCGGCCGCACGCGCCGCCTTGGCCGCCTCGGGATCCAGCTCGACCGCCTCGGCTTTGACGCCCAGCCGCCGCACAAGGCTCTCGAACCGCCCGCCTTCGCTGGCGGCAAAGTCGGTCCATTGGCCCGTTGTGGCGTTGACCGAAACCGTCCAGCTTTCCCCTCCGCGCCAGGTCGCTTGCAGGCGCAACCGGCCGCCGCTGGTCCGGTAGGGCACACCGGCGGCATCAAGCGCCGCCGCAACATCGATCGCCCGTGGTTCGGCAGGCTTCTCCTCAGCCGCCGGGCCACGCGGCGGCACCGCCGGTTCACCGCCCCGCGCAATATCCGCCTGCCAGTCAGCCGCCAGCGCCGCATCCCGATCATACGCGGCCGCCTCCTCCATCGGGGGCGGGGCAAAATCATCTGGCCAGGGCGGCGGGCCATCGGCCGCACTTCCCAGCTCGCCAAGCGCCGCCGCTTCGGCTGCACGGGCCGCATCGCGATCCTCCGCCTCGTGCGCCTCAACAGCCTCTGGCGCTGCGGTCTGCGGAGTGATCGCGGGGGCCGCCTCGACTGGCGCGGCCGGCAGATCAAATCCGTCAGCCCGTTTGCCGGCAAGGAGGTTTTCCAGTTCCGCGCGGGTCGGCAACCGCATCGGATCAAGCCCAAACACTTCGGCAAGCGGCGTCACCGCGCGCTGATACTGTTTGCCCGCGATCTTCTCGCCATCCGCTCGATTGCCCGCCAGCAGCTCGGCAATCTCGTCACGGGTCAATGGGCGCGAGGTGTCGATCCCCAGCGCGACGGCAACGGTGGGGTGCATATCCCAGCGGGGCTCGGGAATGGTGCCAGGGCGGGCCGCGTCCGTCGCGGTGGCCGCCGCGTTGTCTTCCGCCGCTGCCGTACCGGGCTGCCAAAGCCCGCCATCAACCGTCATGCCGCGCTGATAATACGCCGCCATGTCCTGCTCGAACCCCGGCAGCGTCATGGTCATCAGGTGATCCGCCATCTTCCCGGCGGCACCGGATGAGGTGGAGGCCACACCGGCGCGGAACGTCAGCACGTCTCGCCGCCCGCCTCGGACTGCGATCCGTCGTCCCCCGGCTCTAGCGCCGTGGCCAGGCCACGCATCACCCCGGCCTCAACCTCCGCTCCCAACCCGTCCAGCGTCGTGCCGATTTGCAGGAGCGCGGTGGTCTGATCGCGCAGCGCACCGGCGATCCGTGCCAGGGCTTCCTCAAGCGGGCTTTCCTCCGAAGGGGTCGCCAGCTCGATCAGCCGCGCCAGCATTTGGCTGTGCGTGTTCTGCGTCTCGATCATCAGCCGCATCGCCTGGATGACGGCATCGAGGCGGTCATCTTTCGCGGGCAATAGTGCGGTTTCGGGCTCTGGCATCGGGCGAAACTCCTGTGATCACCGTAGCGCCATTGTCACTTGCGCCGCAAGCTCCATAGGTGCAATGGTCTGTAGCTTCGTGGCTTCCCTCCTGAACTTTCCGTCCGGATAATGGGTGAGTCTCGAACGGGAATTGTCCCGAGTGAGGACCGATATTGCGCCGACTTTGATGCGAACATAGCCCGGATATGTCCCGGTTAGTGTACCGACCTTATGCCGATTAACTGCCGAGTGATTGACGGCTGATGCAGGCCGCCGCTATCATCGCGTGCAATGACCAACACACCACCGCCTGAAATTGATCTCGATGATCTCCGCCGGCACATGGTCGAGCACGGCGCACGCTCCCCGATCGTTCAATGGATGGTCGCAAATCACGATGAGTTCGCGGCGGCCGTGGCGGTCGCCGGCATCCGTTGGGAGAAGGTGGCGGCGTATCTAGCTGAACACGGCTTGCGCACCGCACGCGGGGAAATACCAAGCGGGGAAACGATGCGGCGTTGTTGGATAAGAGCGCGGCGCATGGTCGCCAAGCAGCGGGACGGTCAGCGCCAAGCCGCTGTGCCCCCGGTCGATCAACCGGCATCCGAACCGAAATTCAAACCCTTCACTTTGAGAAACGAGGGTCGGGGTGTTTCCGCAGCGGAACGCCAGGCCCTCGGCGATCCAACTGCTCCGGCTGACCAGGCGGCCCAGCCGACACCCAAGTTTCAACAGTCATGGATGAGAAACGAGGGGCGGGGCACCTCCGCAGCGGAACAGCCCGCCCCAGACCATCCGGCCGCGCTGGCGGCCCCAGAACCTCCGCCGAAACCGAAATTCGAGTTTGTAAGATTACGCAATGAGGGCCGGGGCGTGTCCGCAGCGGAACGCCGTGCCCTTGGTGACCCAACCGCTCCGGCCGATCCTGACGATCCAAAATGGAGAGGCGACAAATCCCGATAGGAGAATTTGATGACTGAGGCCCCCTCATCAGAAAAGAAGCCCACCGGCACACAAAAAACCGCAACCCCCGTATTCCGCCCCGGCAGCGCGGCCGCCGCACTCAAGCCGGTGGAAATCAAGCCGCTGCTCACCAGCGAGCAAACCCGCTCTGAACCCGTCGCGCAAGGCATCGATCTTGCAAATCGGCCCAAGATCATACTCGCCGCAGGCCGGGGCAAAACCGGCAAAACCACCTTCCTGCGCTGGGCCGTCGAAATGGCACAGCATGCCGGCCGCAACATCCTGATGGCCGATATCGACCCCACCAACGCGACGTTCTCGACCTACTTCAAGGGGGCAGCCCGGCCCGATACATTCAACCAGGCCGCTGTCCGCGACTGGCTACAAGACTTCATGGAATTTGCCATTGCCGGCAAACACACCGCCATCATTGACCTTGGGGGCGGCGATACGATCCTGCGCACCCTCGCCGCAGAAATGCCCGGCTTCGATGCAATGATCGAGGAGGCGGGCATGGCGGTGGTGATGTTCTACCTCGCCGGCCCGCATCCCGAGGATTTAACCCCGGCCGCCACGCTCGGCGCTTTGGGCTTCAAGCCCCGCGCACGCGCATTCGTGCTCAATGAAGGCGTGGCGCCGGCCGGGCAATCGCGCGATCAGGCATTCAGCCGCGTGATCTCCTCCAACGTCTATCGGGACGAAACAGCCGCCGGAGCGGTCCCCCTTTGGATGCCGCGCCTGCACGCGGCCGAGGCAGTTGAAACGCACACCGCGAGTTTCGTCGCCGCACGGGACGGTCAGACAGAACCGCCGCTTGGGGTGTTCAACCGATCGCGGGTGGGCCACTGGCTCAAGGCGATGGATGAGCAATTCGCCGGCGTGAAATCGTGGATGCCGTGAGCAAGGTTGTCGATCAGGGCGGGACAGAGGCTGCGATCCGCGCCGCGCAGGCGGAGCTGGATCGGGCCGAACAGCTGGCCCGGCTCGACAATGACCCCACCGCGCACACGCTCCACGCGCTCCGGGTGTTTTTAGACTCGACCGCCGCCATCGCCGCCGATCAACGGCGCGCTATGGCGGAGCACCGCCTGCATGTCGATCGGGATTTTAGCGCCGTGCGCCAGGCGCGGGATGGCTTGGCGCAAACCATCAACCAAGCTTTCAAGGCCGCAAAGGCGCAGGCCGAAGCGGCGCATGCGGATCTGTCGCGCCAGTTCGTGGCCTCCTTTGCGAAAGAGGCCGAACAGCGCCTCAAGTCCATGTCCCGATGGGCATGGTGGCGCACGCTTGCCTCGGGCGCGGCATTGGCGATCGTGATCCTCGCGCTTGGCTATGGCCTGGGCTACTGGCGCGGCAACGCGGCCGGGTACAGCCAGGCCGCCGGCACGATTCACGCTGCCGGGGCCGTTGAGCAATCCGTCCTCGCCTCGCAAGGCCCGGCTGGCTTGGCGCAATGGCACCAGCTCATGCGTGACAACGCCATTCTCGACACCATGAAATCCGACTGCACCGGGAAGAACGTGGCGCATCAGGACGGCCGCACAGCCTGCCATCTCTGGCTATGGACAACGCCAAATGTCGTCCAGGCCGCGCATGGGTAGCGGGATGGAGGAGGATTTTACCCCTTCCCCGGATGCGGCGGCTCGCTCGGCCGGCTTCGCCTCCCAGCTCGGCCGGGCTTTGCTCGGCCTGATCCGGGGCGGGTTGCGCTTTCTGCTGGTGGCTGTGCTCGACGTGGTGATCCTCACGGTGCGGTTCGTGCTCTGGTTCCGCCGCGTTCTGTTCTGGCTGGGCTTCTTCTCAGCCCTGTCCTGCATTTTGAATTATGAGGTCCACAAGCTGCGCCTTGCCGCCTTCGCGCTCGGCGTTGGCATCCTCATGATGACGCTCTCACGCGCCAGCCTGCTCCTCAATGATCGGCTGCGATATTGGCAGCTGCAACTCCATGCTTGGGCGCAAGGCTGGCCGGTGAAGCGCTATGCGTTCACCGTGTCGCCACCTCGGCGTTGATGGAGTTGGCCATTTTAATGTCTAGCAGATTTTACATGATTACATGTAAACATGTCGTCGTGTTGATAGTGCCACCTGCCGGTGATTCGGACACATCAAAAAGCAAGCGCTAATTTTTGCTGCCAGCACCGTAAGGGCGTTGACCTATATTTTCTATCAAACGGAGAAGGTAGCCGTCCGGGTCCATAACCAAAAACTGGCGCTGGCCAACTTCAACGAATTTGGCACGGTACCAAGCTTCCTCTGGCTCCTGGAATAGCGGCCATCCCTCCATCTCAAGTCGCTCCAAGATCGGCTGAAGCGTTGGCGTCCTAATCTGGAAATTGATGCCACGGCCCAGCGGCGCTACAAGCGGCCCAGTCACCCAGTGGTCGTCTGCTGTGTTACGCTGCTCAAGCATAACATAGGCCCCGTTCTGGTCCAGATATGCGAAGCCGGCCTCCTATCGCAAATCCACCGCCCTATAAGGCGCCAGCCGGCTACTTGGCCCCGGCGGTCAGCAGACAGCAAGTTTGCGCAAAAAATCCCAGCACCCCCTTGAATACGCCCGATGGTAAGATTATCTTACCGTCCGTAAGGAAGGTGTCTATGACTCTAGATGAAGCCAGAGCGGCGATCGTCAAGACGCTGCAGAAAGTTCAGGATGTAAGCGGATTGCCTTGTCCGATCCTGGTGGGCGGAGACGTGCCGCGGCGGGTTCTAGAACAGTTCGACAGCACAGTATGGCCGGTGGCCACATCGTGGATTGCCAAGGAGCTTGGAGTGACGATCGACAATGACGTTCATGTGTTTGGTGGGAAAAATGGGGGGCCATTGCTGACAATCAACCAGTCGGCCGAAGTCATCTGCGCACACATCGCCAAGCAGAGCTACGCAGTGGCGGCAGAATGAGTACCGAACCCGAACAGCGTCAGCTCATCGCCCAACGCATCCGTGAGGCCCGGCAGCTCGCCGGTCTGAGTCAGGGACAGGTCGCCAAGCTGATGGGCATGCACCGCCCGACCGTCAGCGAGATCGAGGCCGGCAACCGCCGTGTCACTGCCGACGAGATCACGCGCTTCGCCGAGATTTTCGACGTGAGTACCGCCTATCTACTTGGCGAAGCGCCAGACAGGCTGGCTATGGACGACCCTAAGCTTCAGCTCGCCGCCCGAGAACTGGCCAAACTCTCGCCCGACGCGCTCGATGGCCTGTTGCGCGCGCTGGCTGCGGTGCGGACCGATGGCGACGACGAGAGCAAGGGCTGAATAATGAATCGGCGGCCCCTCATTCTCGAAGGCGCCCAAGCCGCGTCTGACGTGCGCGATCAGCTCGGCCTCGACCTGATCGCCCCAGTCGATCCCTATGCGATCGCCGAAGCGCTGGGGATCCGGGTCCGCTTCCTGCCGGTCAGCATGGAAGGCTTCTATCAGAAGGGCAATCCGCCGCGCATCATGCTGTCGGCGCTCCGCCCGCTGGCACGCAAGGCCTTCACTTGCGCCCATGAGGTCGGCCATCACTGGTTCGGTCACGGGTCGACCATCGACGAACTCAAGGCCGACGACCGGCAGGATTCCGACATCCCCGAGGAAATCCTGGCCAACGCCTTTGCCGGCTTCCTGCTGATGCCGACGATCGGCATACGCCGCGCCTTCAGCAGCCGCGGCTGGAAGCCTGCTACCGCCAACCCGCTGCAGATACTCACTATCGCGAGCGAGTTCGGGGTCGGCTATGAAACCCTGCTCACCCACATGTCGATCACGCTCGACGATATGCCGCGCAATGTGCGGATCGCGCTTGGCAAATGGACGCCGCAACGCATCCGCAAGCGGGTGCTCGGCGACGACGATGCCGATGGACTGGTCGTCCTCGACTCCAAACAGCAGTCCGCCAGCGTCGATCTCGATGTGGACTATGCCCTGGCCGTGCCCATCGGCGCGGCGGTCTCGGGCGAGGTGCTGATCTCGCGCCAGACGATCGAAGGCTATGATGTCTACACCGCTGTAAGCCGGGGCCGGGCCACGGTCACCACTCCCGATTGGCAGGTCGAGGCGCGCGTTGCACCGGCCCGATTCACCGGCCCCGCCAACTATCGCTTCCTGGAGGATCCCGATGAGTAAGATCGCCGAACCCGAAACGATCGTCGCCGCCAATCTCTCGCTCGGCTGGGCAAGCGTGCTCGATCGCCTGGCGCGGCCTGGCGTCGATGCCATCTCGCCGCTCAGCCTGTCGTTCACAGGGTTCGACGAAAACGGGAGGCCTGCCGAAGTGCCGGCGATCCGAACCGCCGTCGACACGCTGCTCGCCGCCAAGGGCAAGCGTGACGTCGAGAATGTCTCCTGGACGATCTTTCCGCAGCGCTACTGGCTGATGGCCGAGGGCAACCGAACCAGCTTCTTCGAAATCTTTCGTGAAGCATTCCCGCGTATCCAGGAATTCAACCCCCAGAACAACAAGCGCGGTTCCTATTTTCAGCGGATGGTCGATTTCGAGGGTGGCGGCAAGGGGTTCAACCAGATCGCCTGGATTCTCGATGAATATGACCGCAACCCGAGCGGCCGCCGCTCGAAATGGCAAGCCACAACCTTCGATCCCTATCGCGACATGCTGACCACCGCGCAGCTCGAATTCCCATGCCTGCAGCAGGTCAGCTTCACCTTCTCTGGCGAGAACGGTCTGGTGGTGAACGCCTTCTATGCAACCCAGCAGATCGTTCACAAAGGCTATGGCAACTATCTGGGCCTCGCCCGTCTCGGCGCCTTCATGGCCTCTCAGATGAAGCGCCGACTCGAAAGGCTCAACGTCTTCGTCGGCATCGCCAAGATGGACAAGATCGGTAAGACCGATTCCGATTTCGCCGCCATGCTTGCCACCGTTCGCAGCGAACTTGCCGCGGCGCAGGGACTTGGCCAAGCCGCCTGACATGACCGAACAAACGACCCCGACCTTCTTTCGTGACACCAACCGCTTCGCTGGACTTCGCCCGACCGCCGTGTTCGACAGCTATTGGCGGTTCGCCGCCGAGCGCCAGGCGATCTTCTTCCGCCGCCTCGCCGGCGAATCCGCACCCTGGACCGCTGACCCGATCCTTGCCCGCCATCGCTTCACCAACGCCTATCGTGCGGCCGATCGGGTGAGCCAGTATCTGATTCGCGAAGTGATCTATGGCGAGGGGAGGGCAATGGATCGGCAGGAACAGCTGTTCCGCATCCTGCTGTTCAAGCTCTTCAACAAGATCGACACTTGGCAACTTCTGGAGGATCAGCTGGGCGAAGTCAGTTGGGCGAACTTCGATCTCGATGCCTATGATCGCGTTCTGTCCGCTGCAATGCGGAGCGGCGGTAAGCTCTATTCCGCGGCCTACATCATCCCGCCAGTCAAATGGCCTGGCGGCGACGGCGTCAAACACCGTGGGCATCTTTACCTCATCCGCACCGCCTTAAGTGGCACGGTGCCCGAAGAGCTGGCAGCCGCAACCTCGCTCGGCCAGGTGTTCGCATTGCTCAAGCAACTGCCCTCGCTCGGCGATTTCCTGGCCTTTCAGCTCGCGATCGACCTGAACTACGGAACGGTCATCGACTTTCCCGAGGACAGCTTCGTTGTCGCCGGGCCAGGGGCACGCGACGGCATTGCCAAATGCTTCGAAAACGCTGCGGACTATCTCGCCGAGGACATCATCGAGTTTATGCACGACCGGCAGGAACGCGAGTTCGACCGGCTCGGCCTAAATTTCCGGAGCCTGTGGGGGCGCCCGCTGCAGCTGATCGACTGCCAGAATCTCTTCTGCGAAATCAGCAAATATGCCCGCGTCGCGCATCCCGACGTGATTGGCATGTCAGGCCGCACCCGCATCAAACAGATCTACAAGCCGCAGCCGGCGCCGCACGGCGTGTGGTTCCCGCCCAAATGGGGGCTCAACGACAAACTGCCGCCCGCGCCCGGGCTAGCCGACCACCTTCTTTGAAAGGACAGATCCATGCAGTTCGCCGACTATCAGACTCAGGCGCTGGAAACCGATCGAACCGGCTTGAACGGCGCCGATGCCGCCCAACTCGTGCCGCTGCTGGGGCTTGCTGGTGAAGCCGGCCAGCTGCTCTCCGAATATAAGAAGTGGCTGCGCGATGGCCCCTCGCATGTCCGCTTTGTCGATCGGGTGCATGAGGAGCTCGGCGACATCCTCTGGTATATCGCTAATGTCGCGAGTAAATATGGCCTCGATCTCGAAGACATCGCCGCCGCCAATCTCGCCAAGACTCGCGCACGGTTCGGCGATCATGGCGGCGTCGCCCTGGGGAGCTGCGAGCGCGAGTCCGAGAGCTTTCCCGACCAGTTCACGCTGACCTTCGTCCAGCAGGTCGATGGCGAGCGCGTCATCGTGCGGACCCTGTTCAATGGCGAACAGGCCGGTGCGGAGCTGACCGACAATGCACATGAGGACGACGGTTACCGCTTTCACGACGTCTTCCATGCCGGCTTCGTCGCCGTGCTCGGCTGGTCGCCGGTGTTGCGCAAACTCCTTGGTCGCAAGCGCAAGAGCGTCGCCAAGCTCGACGAGGTGGAGGATGGCGGGCGCGCAGCGGTCATCGAAGAGGGCGTTGCCGCGTTGATCTTCGATTATGGCCGAAACCATAATTTTCTCGAAGGCGCTGGTGGGGTCGATGAAGCCCTGCTCAAGACCGTGCGCGGCATGTGTGCGCATCTCGAGGTCAAGGACCAGCCCGAAGTATTGTGGCAAAGCGCAATCGAGCAGAGCTTCGCGGCCTGGCGCAAACTCAACGCCGCGCAGGGTGGTTCGCTCGAAGTCGATCGCATCGCGCGAACGCTACACTATGTGCCGGTCGTCCCAAGCGCCAACGCGACCGCAGCCGCGCTATGAATGCCGTGGGTCAGGCTGATCAGCCAGTCTGAGATGCTGCGAGCGGTGGCCGCCGTCCGCGCCCCGCCGGTAACCTCGACGCGCGGCGCTGAGACGCCGTCCGAGATAACCTCGATATCAGTCCAGGAAATGTCGTCCTGCAATCCGCCGATCGTCTTGAGCACCGCCTCTTTCACGGCGAACATCGCGGCAAGCCGCGTCAGCCGCTCTGTATCATTTCCATCAAAGGTTTGCTCGCGCGCCGTGAAGCAACGGCCGAGCACATCGGGATCGAAGTCGCCATAGAGGCGCTTGAATCGATCGAGTTCGACGAGGTCGAGCCCGACCGCCAGCACAGTCATACGCGGTGCGCGTGCCGGCCTTGCGCCTTAGCGCGCCGCACTGCGCTTGAGCTCAGGATCCTGGATACTGTTGAGCGTGCGCCGGCGATCGTCGGCGAGCTTCTTCGCGTCGCTGATCACACTCGTCATCGCATCGCGATGCTTGGCCACCGCGCGCGAGATCGCATCGGCGACGGGCTGGCGCTCGCCGACCGCGGACTTCTTAAAGGTGGTGCTCTTCCAAGCCATGATCGTCCTCCAGTTCGGAGAGTTCTTGTATTATCAGATTGAAGAACCCTTTCACAGAACTTTCCATTTCCGTGATCGCGTCCTCGAGCCTGGGATCGGCTGCGGGCAGCTTGGCGTCGCCGCTAATCTGGACCGTAAACCGAGCCCGTTTCGTATCATCAGATATAGGAATGCATAGTTGCCAAGCAAGTCTCGGCCAGCGCAAGTTGCGCCTCAGGCGATTGGCGTCGCCGGGCAGGTCGAACTCAGGTGGGAATGGTACAAGCTCGAACCGCGATTCGCGTGCGCGCCAAGCCTCGCCGAGCACGGAGCCAACGATCGGCACGAGCATCGCCTCGTCCGCATCGGCCTCATAGCCCGACGAGAAGCGCAGCCGTAGCGAGTGGTGATAGTCCTTGTCCGGCACCGCGATTGCCACGCGAACCCGCTTTGCCTTCATGTCCAGCGCCGACTCTATCACATCCTCGGCCAGGCCACGCGTGACCTCGCAGGCATTGCGATAGAGTTCGGGCCGCCGGAAGAGGCGCTTGTCGAGCCGGACCAGCGCCGCGGCCTCGCCATCACGCACTTCCTGCCGAGCCTGCTCCAAAGTCAGATCGAACTGCAGCAGATTGAGGCTACTCTCGAGGACGAGTTGCTCGGCCTGACCCGATACCCGTAAATTGAGCTCACCCGAGCCGAACAGCGCGGTGCGCACCGCCGAGGGCAGCCAGTTGAACCGGCGCACGATCGGGGCATTCGACGTGTCGGCGATCTCGACCGCGATGGTCAACGCCTGCGGATCGAGTTCGCGCTCCTCGTCGAACGGCCAGGCCGGAAGATTCGAGACGATTCCGCCATCGACAAAGGTCGATTGATCAATCCGCCAAGGCGAGAAGATGATCGGCAGGCAAATCGATGCGGCGACGGCGTCTGCAGTCGCAACGCCCGGCGTTCGCTCGGGCGAAAAGAGTTGCAGCCTACGCTTGCTCAGATTGGCGCTGACGATCTTGAGGGTCGGTCGGCCGTCCTTCCCAAAATCGCTCATCAAGACGACGCGATCGGGGTCCTCGGGAAACATCTTGCGCTGCAACAGGGTCGCCAACGCGCTGCGAAACCGGCGTACGTCGGCAAGTCCGCCGACGAGGAACCGTGCGCCTAATATGGCGAGACCGGCAACCAGGATGGTGACTGTCGCCACCGCAAGGATGATCGGACCGGACCGGCTCGCGCCCGCGAGAATCAGGCCGGTTGGTAGCGCTATTGCGACCAGTACGCCGACCAACCCAAGTAGCCAAGCATGGCCCGCCGCCCAGCGGAACGCGAGCACCCGTGCCCAGCCCGCCTTACCGAAGATATCAGTGGCGCGGCTGATCTCCGGATCAATAGCGCTCAATTGATCCATAAGGGTGGGTCCACCGTCCGGATCGAGCAATTCGCGCGATAAAAATCCAGCGGCTTTGAGCGCGGCGACGATGGCGCCCGCCGAGGTGCCGGCGAGACCGTGAAAGGCGACGTTGCGGTCCTCAAGGGCGCGCAGCGCGCCGACATGAATAAGACCCTTAGCGCCCCCTCCGGCAAGAGCTACGAAGGCGCGCTTTCGTTCGCCAATCACTGACTCCTTAGCCAAAGCGACATACATCCAAGATGCCTGCCATCCTCACCTCGTATAGATGCTGCAGTGAGCCGTGTGCGTGTTCGCTCGCAGCCAGTCGTGACCCGGCTCAATGCGACATAATCTCGGCAGATTACAATTTTGCCCGCGGATCAGTCTCGCGAATGTCTGCTATCGTGAGATATAGGCTGTCTGGCAGCTATACTTCTCCATTGGTGCTATCCATTGGATATAAAACCACAAGTCTACTGGTCACTGCCTACACTTGGTCGCTCAGGCCGCACTTTCCTGAAAACGGCGTACCGGCGGCTGCATGTGTTGTCGTGCAAGCCAAAGGTCATAGTTTGCCTGCATCCCAAGCCATACCTGCGCCGTGCTCACGCCCGCCTGTTCAAGCCGGATCGCCAAATCAGGGCTAATGGCAGCCCTGGCATTCAACACACGCGACAACGCAGCGCGGGACATAGCCAGCCTCTGGGCGGCCTCGGTAACGGAAAGCCCCAGCTCGCCGATGACATCCTCTCTGAGCAGTTCGCCAGGATGTGGCGGATTATGCATCATTTTGACTTCTCCTAGTGGTAGTCCTGATAATTCACCAACTCAACGCCAGTCTCAACGAACCGAAACGTCACTCTCCAATTCCCGTTGACCTACACGGACCAGTGCCCGGCAAGGTCACCTTTCAGTGGGTGCAGCTTAAACGCCGGGATGTTCATATCCTGCGGCGTCTACGCCACATCCAAAAGGCCAAGAATGCGCTTCAACTTGCCACCCTGTGCGGCTTGAATCCCGCGCATGGAGCCCGTGCGGTAAAATGCCTCCACGTCCTTATGTCGGAAACTCAAAATCATAGATCAGTGTAGCGCGTGGCGCGTCACTATACAACTTTGATCAACGCGATCACGTCCAAAGCCGACCGGTTTCGAACACCCAGCCAGGAATATGCCCAAAACTATGCTTGACGGTATTATGGGCAATGACCGATAGTCGCGGTAGGTTTTTGGACGTAATTGCCCTATGTCACGCGCATTTCTGTATGCCCGCGTCTCGACGGTCGAGCAGACCGCCGAGAATCAGATCGCCGAAGCGAAGGCCGCCGGCTTCGCCATTCGTCCGAACCGGATCATCACGGAAACGATCTCGGGCAGCGTTGCGGCTCGTCAGCGGCCGGAGTTCCGGCGCCTCCTCGACCGCCTCGAAGATGGTGACGTGCTCGTTGTCACAAAACTCGACCGGCTCGGCCGCAGCGCGCTCGACGTGCGGGCTACCGTTGATGCCCTGGCCAGCCTCGGGGTACGGCTTCATTGTTTGGCCTTGGGCGGTGTCGATCTCACCAGCTGGACACCCGCATTAACCCTGTGAGTGTTGTTGAATTCGTGATTCACTGAGGCGGTCGTGAATTGGAGGCGGGTGGATGGAGGCGTGATCGCTGTTCGGGCTTTCGGAGCATCTTGAGCGTCTGAGCAAGACCGGGGACCCGCTGGAGGTTCTGGAAGCGACGGTCGATTTCGAGCATTTCCGTGGCTGGCTGATTGACGGGCTGGGCTACGGGGACGGAGCCAGGGGTGGCCGCCCGCCCTTCGACCCTGTTTCGATGTTCAAGGCGCTGATCCTTCAGGCCCAGCACAATCTGAGCGATGCCAGGATGGAGTTCATGATCCGGGACCGCCTGTCCTGGATGCGCTTCCTGCGCTTTGATCTTGGCGGGCCGACGCCGGATGAGAACACGATCCGGCTGTTCCGTAACAAACTGACCGAGACCGGCACGCTGAAGCGGGTGATGAAGGCGTTCGACTGGCAGTTGCAGAAGAAGGGCTACATCCCGATGTCGGGCCAGATTGTCGATGCGTCGCTGGTGCCGGCGCCGAAGCAGCGGAACACGGATGCGGAGAAGGAGGCGATCAAGGCCGGCAAGACAGCGCGTGAGATCTGGCCGGACGAGCCCCACAAGGCAGCGCAAAAAGACACGGACGCGCGGTGGACGCTCAAGATCGGCGGCAAGATCCGGTATCGGCCGGACGGCACGCCACTGCCCCAGATTGCGCTGCCGGTGTTCGGCTACAAATCCCACATCGCGATCGACCGACGCTTCGGCTTCATCCGGGAGAGTGCGGTGACGTCGGCATCCCTTGCGGATGGCCGGGTGCTGCCGCGGTTGGTGACGACGGACAACACTTCCTCGGAGGTCTGGGCCGACAGTGCCTATCGCTCGCAGAAGAATGAGAAATGGCTGGCATCAAGGATGTTGGTCAGCCGCATCCACAGGCGCAAGCCGGCGGGCAAGCCGATGCCGCACAATATCCCGCGGGCCAATGCCGCGAAATCGTCGATCCGTGCCCATGTCGAACACGTCTTCGCCCACCAGAAGAACAGGTTCGGCCTGTTCATCCGCACCATCGGCATCGCACGGGCCGAAGCGAAACTCATCCTGGCCAATATCGCCTACAATTTCGACCGGCTCATCTTCCATGAACGCGCCCAAGCCATGGGATGAATCCGTCCAGACCTCGGGATTGCGGCACCGATCGCGGCCTCCGCGACCCACGCAGACGGTCAAATAAGGCCCTTCAAACGGCCAAGAGCGCCGTATCCAGATTCAGATCCAACCAACCGCTAAATCCGCAAGGGTAAATACGGGTGTCCAGCTCAGCCGGCCGCATGACCATGCAAGTGATCGCCGCCGTGGCTGAGTTTGAGCGAGACCTGCTGATTGAACGCACGCAAGCTGGGGTCCAGCGAGCCAGAGCGAACGGCAAGGCGATCGGGCGGCCCGCATCTTTAACAGATGAGCAAAAAGCCGCTGTCAGGGAAGCGCGTGGCTCCGGCGCATCAATCTCATCCCTCGCACGGACCCATAAGGTCAGCCGCCAGACTATTGGCCGCGTCTGCGAATAGCGCCTGCCCCGATGGCTACCACCACCCATCAAATGGATAAAAAGCCTAGAAAGGCACGATGATGATTGCAACCGTGATCGAGGCTTACTGCCAAGCCCATCAATACACGATTAGCGCGTTCGGATCGGTAAGCACTTTCGCAGCTGTTGTAGTATCGCTGTGGCTGGCTCGTCGTGCCGATCTAGCCAATCGGACACGGCTGCGTGCAAGTTTTGAGGTCTCAGCTTTAATACATGAATTACTACCTGATCGACCAACATTTGTGACCGTTAGCATTGTTAATATCGGGAATTTACCTTTGATAGTTCCGGTAGGATTTTTGCGGTGGAGGCTACGATTTTCACCAATGAATAAATTGCTTCTACCTATCGATCGGCAAGGGATACCGGGAGTGCTCCCGGCAAAAAATTACCCTATCAAAATTGAACCACGAAGTAGCGAAACATTCTTTATAAGTGAATGTTCCGAGTTTGTAAAACAGATGCAGGAAATCAAGAATGAATTTCGACTTTTAAATGGATTCTTCTTCTACTTCCGTAAAGCGGTTGTCATCACTCAGGATGGCTCCAGTTTCCGGGTTGAGGGAGATCAGGGAATAGCGAACTTTGCAGCCTCTTACCTAAAGTCACGACCATCAGTCTAAAGGCGAATATGCTCGGTTAAACATTAATTATTTCCCAAGAGGGCTGCTATACTATTCCAACCAGAGTGAGAAAAAATTTTTATCAGCATCGTTATAACTACGGCCCCCAATACCGCAGCCAATATGTATCCAAATAAAGTCTGGGGAGTAGCTTTTACCGTTGCAAAGAAAAACCTCTTCACGGGAGCTTTCACATGGTCCCCAGCCTGTTGCATATCTCGCGTTTGACGGAGCCACCAAATCACAAATTTTTCACGAAAACTTGGGTCTCCGTCGAAGCTGGTAACATGTCCATAAGCGGTCAGCGCACGAATGTCCGCCGTGAGACGTTTCATCAACTGATAACTGGTGAAATATCCCAAGCCTAAATACAAATGATCCTCTTTTACTCGCCCCAAATCAGATTTAGCGGGATAGAGAATCACAGCCACATCGCCAGAAGCTCCTAATGTGTAAAGTAGACAGGGACCATTCTCTGTAGCTGCCACTCCTGTGTGAAGGCGGCGAAACATTGACCTAGAACCAAACCATAATTGCAGTTGATTATCATCATTATCCGTTACATATGCAGAAAACATATTCTCTAACTGCTTAAAGCGATCGATAGATTCACAAATATTTCCTATTTCAGAAAGCGATCGCATCTGAAAATCGCGAAATTCATGCCGCGCGTTGATAAATCTTCTAAATGGCCTTTGGAACGGGTTTTCACTCATTATTTAGCTTTATATTTTGGAACAAGATCAAACAACTATCGGAAGGTAAGGCTAAATGCCACTACCTCCCCTATCAAAACATTAGCCTTCACGGTTTTCTTCCTTCGCCGCCTCTGCCGCCCATAGCGCAAACCACAACATGCGGGGCGGCTCGCGGTGGGTGCTGTTGGCCGGGTCCGTCAGCCATCGCCGCACCGCCTGCGGGGTCGATCCGCACCAGGCCGCAAAGGCAAGCTGGGTCATGCCCGCACGCGCCAGGGCCGCCCGGATCTCCTCGGGAGTCGGCGGATTTTCGGGCAAGACCGTGCGGTGTGGCGCCATAGTTGAAGGCATTGCACCGTTGACGCGGTGCCGACAAGGGCAAGAGGAGCCCGCGATCAGTCCACCGCCAGCCGGTCAGTGTCGAACATGTGCAGCATGGACAGGAAATCTGGCCCCCGCCGCGTCCGGCTCATGCGGCCGCCCTCCGAAAGCCCTCCCCTGCCCTCGCCTGTAAGAGGGGCAAAAATGTGGGTGACCGTACATTTTTTCCTTGCACCGATTCGGCGCAGGGGAGTCTTTGGGTCATGTGCCTCCGTCCGTCACCCTTTCCGCGCTGAGCCGTGCAGAGCTTGAAGCTCTGCTGGTCGAACTGTTCGGTGAGATCGCCAGCCTGAAGGTGATCGTTGCTGAATTGCGCGAAGAGAATGCGCGACTGAAGGGTCTGAAGGGTCGCCCGCATATCAAACCGAGTGGCATGGAAAAAGGAACAGCGCCGCCGAAGCCCCAGAAGCAGGAGAAGCGTCCCGTTCGGGGCAAGGTCTCACCCCGGGTCAAAGTCGAAGAAAAGGTGATCGGGATTGAGGTCCCGCCAGGAGCTGTTTTCAAAGGTCATGAACCTTTTCTGGTCCAGGACCTCGTGATTTCGGCGACGGCGACCCGTTACCTGCGAGAGCGCTGGATACGCCGGATGGCCGGACGATCCTGGCACCATTGCCTCAAGGAACCGCAGGCCATTTCGGT
>NZ_JFHO01000018.1:0-45549 GCF_000724705.2 Acidiphilium sp. JA12-A1 | reverse complement strand
CGCTCGCCGAACTCGACGCCATCGTTGCCGCCGCCGGCGGCGCCGCCGGCGCCTCGGCGCTGCTGCGGCTGGATCTCGCCTTCCACCGCGCGCTCTACCGCGCCTCCGGCAACCCGGTCTTCGAGACGATGACCGGCCCGCATTTCCCCGCCCTCGCCCGCGCCATGGCGGCGGTGCTGGAGACCGAAGACTACCGCGCCCGCGCCTGGCGCGAGCACGCCGAAATCCTCGCCCGCGTGCGCGCGGGCGACGAGGCGGGGGCCGAGGCGGCGGCGCGCGACCATGCGCGCAATGCCGGCGAGACCACCGCCCGCCGCCTCGCCGAACTCGCGCGGGCGGCCTGACGCCATTCGACCAGACAAGGAGGACACGACATGAAACTCACCCCGCAGCAGATCGAGGATTTCCACCGCGAGGGCTGGCTGTTCCTGCCCGAGCTGTTCAGCCCCGAGGAGGTGGCGCTGCTCAAGCGGGAATCCGAGGCGATCTACCGCGAGCATCGCCCGGAAGTGTGGCGCGAGAAGACCGGCGCGCCGCGCACCGCCTTCGCCGCGCATACCTATAACGAGGCCTTCGGCACGCTCGGCGCGCATCCCCGCCTGATCGGGCCGGTCGAGCAGCTCTTCGGCGAGCAGGTCTACATGCACCAGTACAAGATCAACGCGAAGGCCGCCTTCACCGGCGAGGTATGGCAGTGGCACCAGGATTACGGCACCTGGAAGCGCGATGACGGGATGCCCGAGCCGCGGGCGATGAACATCTCGGTGTTCCTCGACGAGGTGATGCCGATCAACGGCCCGCTGCTGCTGGTGCCGCGCAGCCACAATGCCGGCGACCTGGAGGCGAGCCACGATGTCGAGACCACCTCCTACCCGCTCTGGACGCTGGACGAGGCGACGGTGAGCCGGCTGGTCGCCGAGGGCGGGATCGTCGCCCCCACCGGCAAGCCTGGCGGCGTGCTGATGTTCCACGGCAATCTCGTGCATGGCTCGGCCGGGAACATCACGCCCTATCCGCGCCGCATCGTCTATCTCACGCTCAACGCGGTCTCCAATTACATCCGCACGCCGACGCGGCCGGAGTTCATCGCGCACCGGGATTTCGCGCCGATCGTGCCGGTGGCGGACGACGCGCTGGCGCGGCTGGCGGCGGCATCCCAGCCCCGCGCGGCGGCGGAATAGGGCGATGAACCTCTCCCACCTCCTCGCCGCCCGGGCCGACGCCGGGCGGCCGGTTCGCGTGCTGCTGATCGGCGCCGGGAAATTCGGCTCGATGTTCCTCTCGCAGGTGCCGCACACCAGGGGCATCGAGGTCGCCGCCATCGCCGATCTGCGGCCGGACGGCGCCCGCGCTGCCTGCCGCGCCGTCGGCTGGGACGAGGCGCTGATCGCCGCCACGCGCTTCACCGACGATGCCGGCGCCGAATTGCGGCGCGACGACATCGACGTGGTGATCGAGGCGACCGGCAACCCGCCCGCCGGCATCGCCCATGCCCGCGCCGCCTTCGCCGCCGGCAAGCCGGTGGTGATGGTCAATGTCGAGGCCGATGCGCTGGCCGGCCCGCTGCTCGCCGCCGAGGCGGACGCGGCGGGGGTGACCTATTCGCTGGCCTATGGCGACCAGCCCGCCCTCGTCGCCGAGATGGTGGACTGGGCGCGGGCCTGCGGATTTTCCGTGGTCGCCGCCGGCAAGGGGACGAAATACCTGCCGCTCTATCATGGCGTAACCCCGGATACGGTGTGGCAGCATTACGGGCTGACGGCGGAGCAGGCCCGCGAGGGCGGGATGAACCCGCAAATGTTCAACTCCTTCCTCGACGGCACCAAATCCGCGATCGAGATGGCGGCGATCGCCAATGCGACCGGCCTCGCCGTGCCCTCGTCCGGCCTGCATTTCCCGGCCTGCGGGGTGGACGACCTGCCGCATCTGCTCCGCCCGCGGGCGGCGGGCGGGGTGCTGGAGCGCGCCGGCATGGTCGAGGTGGTCTCCTCGCTGGAGCGCGACGGGCGGCCCGTGTTCCGCGACCTGCGCTGGGGCGTCTATGCGGTGTTCGAGGCGCCGAACGACTACGCCGCCGCCTGCTTCGCGCAATACGGGCTGCGGACCGACGCCTCCGGCCGTTACGCCGCGATGTACAAGCCCTATCACCTGATCGGCCTCGAACTGAACGTCTCGGTGCTCTCGGTCGCCCTGCGCGGCGAGCCGACCGGGCGGCCGCGCGGGTTTGCCGGCGATGTCGTCGCCATCGCCAAGCGCGATCTCGCCGCCGGCGAGGTGCTCGATGGCGAGGGCGGCTACACGGTGTGGGGCAAGCTGCTGCCGGCGCAGGCAAGCCTCGCCGCCGGCGCCCTGCCGATCGGTCTCGCCCATCACGCGCGGCTGCGGCGCGGCATCGCCGAGGGCGAGGTGGTGGGGTGGGACGATGTCGATTTCGCCGCCGCCGGATCGGCGCTGCAAACGGCGATCGCCGCGCGCCGGGAGATGGAGCGCCGCTTCGCCGCCCCCCGCGCCGAGGCCGGCGCCGCCTGAGGAAGCGCCGCCGCGCCGCTTGATCTCGATCAACGACGCGGCGGCGCCGGCGGCCCAGAGAGAAGGCATGGAACAGGCCCTTCTCGCGCGCTACGACCGCCCGCTGCCCCGCTACACCAGCTATCCGACCGCGCCGCATTTCTCCGCCGCGACCGGGGCGAAGGACCATGCCCTCTGGCTTGCCGCGATTCCGCCCGGCGCCCGCGCCTCGCTCTACCTGCATGTGCCGTTCTGCCGCACCATGTGCTGGTTCTGCGGCTGCACCACCAGCGCGGTGCACAGCGTCGGCGCGCTGGAGCGCTACGCGGCGGCGCTGGAGACCGAGATCGGCCGCGTCGCCGCCGCGATCGGCCATCGCCTGCCGGCTGGGCAGATCCATTGGGGCGGCGGCACGCCGACCGCCCTGCCCGCACCGCTCCTGCGCCGGGTGCATGCGGCGCTCGCCCGCCATTTCGCGCTGGATGGCACGACCGAAATCGCCATCGAGATCGACCCGCGCACCCTGCCGGACGACGCCACGGCGCTGCTGCGCGATCTCGCCGTCACCCGCGTCAGCCTCGGGGTGCAGGATTTCGCGCCCGCGGTGCAGGCGGCGATCGGGCGGCACCAGAGCGTGGCCCAGACCAAAGCCGCCGCCGATGCGGCGCGGGCGGCGGGCATCGCCTCGGTGAATTTCGACCTCGTCTACGGCCTGCCGTTCCAGACCATCGACTCGCTGGAGGCGACGATCGGCGAGGTGCTCGCCCTCGGGCCGGACCGCATCGCGCTCTACGGCTATGCCCATGTGCCGTGGACGCGCAAGCGCCAGCAGGTGATCGCCGAGCGCGCCCTGCCGGATGTCGCGGCGCGCTTCGCCCAGCAGCAGCGCGCCGCCGAACTGCTGGTCGCCGCCGGCTACCGGCGGATCGGGCTCGACCATTTCGCAAGGCCGGAGGACGCGATGGCGCGCGCCGCCGGCACCGGGGCGCTGCGGCGCAACTTCCAGGGCTATACCGTCGACCCCTCCGACCTGCTGATCGGCCTCGGCGCCTCGGCGATCTCGTTCCTGCCGCAGGGCTACGCGCAGAACGCCGTCGGCACCCAGCCCTACCTCGCCGCCATCGAAGCCGGCGCGCTCGCCACCGCCAAGGGGCTGGCGCTGGACGACGAGGACCGGCTGCGCGGGGCGATCATCGAGCGGCTGATGTGCGACCTCGAAGTCGATCTCGCCGCCTTCGGCGCCGATTCCGCCCGCTTCGCCCGCGAATGCGAGTCTCTCGCCCCGCTGGAAGCCGACGGATTCCTGCACCGCGAGGGCAGCCGCATCAGCATCACCGAGGCCGGGCGGCCCTTCCTGCGCCATGCCGCCGCCGCCTTCGACGCCTGGCTCGGCCAGGCGGGGCGGCACGCCGCGGCGATCTGAGCGGGGTCAAAATTCCGCCGCGCGGATCGCCTCCCAGACCCGCAGCGGGGTGCAGGGCAGCGGCGGCAGGGCGGCGCCGATCTGGCGCAGCGCGTCCGCCACCGCATTGGCGACCGCCGGCAGCGCGCCGGTCGTCCCCGCCTCGCCCAGCCCCTTGGCGCCGAGCGGATTGTTGGGCGAGGGCGTCGGCAGGTCGAGGGTGATGAAACCGGGCACGTCGGCCGCCCGCGGCATCGTGTAGTCCATGAAACTGCCGGTCAACGGCTGGCCGGCGGCATCGTAGCGCATCCCCTCGCCCAGCACGCCGCCCACGCCCTGGACGATGCCGCCATGGATCTGCCCCTCGGCGACGACGGGATTGACCAGCACACCGGAATCATCGGCGGCGACATAGCGCGTGAGCCGGACCAGCCCGGTCTCGCGGTCGATCTCCACCTCGGCGATGTGGCAGCCGGAGGGAAAGGTCGCGGCGACGGGTTTGACCCCGGTGACGGCGATCTCGCCGCCAGAAGCCGCCACCGCCTCGGCGAGGGTCATCACCGGGGAACCGTCGCGCCGGAGGATGGCGCCACTGGCGATGGCGAGGTCCTCCGGTGCTTCATTGGCGCGCAGCCCGGCGAGGGCGAGCAGCCGCGCGCGCAGGGCGGCTCCGGCATCGGCCACCGCGCTGCCGGCGCTCACCGTCGAGCGCGAGCCGATCGAGCCGGCGCCGGCCAGCGTGCTGCCGGGCGGGCTTGCCACCAGCTCGATATCCGCCGGGTCGAGCCCGGTTTCGCGGGCGAGGATGAAGGCATAGGTCTCCGCCTGGCTCTGCCCGCTGCCGCCGGTGACCGTCTCGATCCGGGCGACGGCGCGGCCGCCGGCGAGGGACAGCGTCACCTTCGCCTCGTCCTGCGCCGCCGCGCCGCCGCCGGCGATCTCGGTGAACAGCGCGGCGCCGCGCCCGAGAAGCGCGCCGCGCGCGGCGGCTTCGGCGCGGCGGGCGGCGATATCGTCCCAGCCGGATTCCGCCCGGGCGGCGGCGATCAGCGCGGCATAGTCGGCACTGTCATAGGTGGCACCCAGCGCGGTGCGCCAGGGAAAGGCGGCGGCGGGGATCGCGTTGCGCGCCCGCAGATCCAGCGGGTCGGCGCCGGCCGCGGCGGCGGCCTCGTCCACCAGGCGCTCGACCAGCAGCGCGATATCCGGCCGCCCGGCGCCACGATACGGGCCGAGCGGCCCGGCATTGGTGAAATATTGCGCGAACCGCGCATGCGCCGCCGGGATCGCGTAGGTGCCGGTGCCCGATTGCAGCGCGTTATGGACGTTCACGAAGGCGCCGACGGTGGTGACATAGGCGCCGAGATCGGTCTGATACTCGATCTCGATCGCGGTGAAGCGGAGATCGGCATCGAGCGCGAGGCGGCCGGCGAGCCTGGTGCCGCGGCCGTGATTGTCGTTGAGGAAGGCCTCGCCGCGCGTCGGCACGTAGCGCACCGTCCGGCCGGTGGCGCGGGCGGCGAGCAGGAGGGCGGCGTGCTCGGGATAGGCCGGGCTGCGCAGGCCGAACCCGCCGCCGACATCGGGCAGCTCGATCATGATGCGCGACGCCGGGACACCCAGCACGGCCTCGAGATCGAGCCGGATCTCGTTGATGCCCTGGTGCGGGGTGACGAGGTGATAGACGCCCGAAGCCGCGTCATACCGCGCGACGATGCCGCCCGGCTCCATCGTGGAGGGGGCGAGGCGCGGCAGGTCGAACCGCACCGCGGCCACATGCGCCGAAGCGGCGAAGGCGGCGGCGACCGATGCCGCGTCGCCCGCCACATGCCGGAAGGCGAGATTGCCCGGCGCCTCGGGATGGATCGGCGGCGCGTCCGGCGCGGCGTCGAGCCCGACCACCGGCGGCAGCATCTCGTACTCCACCGCGATCGCCTCCGCCGCGTCCATCGCCGCGGCGAGCGTTTCGGCGACCACGCAGGCGACCGGCTCGCCGGCATAGCGCACCCGCCCCTGCGCCAGCACCGGGCGGAACGGGGCGACGAGCGGGCGCTCGCCCTCGGCGCCGTAGCGCATCAGCGCGCGGAAATTGCCGAAGCCGGCGGCGGCGCAATCCTCGCCGGTCAGCACCGCGACGACGCCCGGCATCGCCCGCGCCGCCGCCGCATCGAGGGAGACGATCGCCGCATGGGCGTGCGGCGATCGCAGGAAGGCCGCCGCCAGCGCGCCCTCCGCCCGCACATCCGCCACATACCGCCCCGCCCCGCTCACCCAGCGCGTCCGGTCGCGCGCCGATTGCGTGGGCCGGCCCGAGATGCCCGATCCGTCCATGTTTTCCTCCCTCCCGCGCGTCCGGCCAGCGTCCTTGAAGCGCCACGGCCGTCGAGAAATAACAGCACGTTAACAGAATACCCCGCCATCGCGGGCCCGCAAACCCCGGCCCCGCCAGGCCGGCAGGCCCGCAGCCGAATGCGTCCTCATGAAACTTCAGGTTCGCGAGGATCGGGACAAGCGCCGGCCCGGCGTGCCGGATCAGCGCCGCCGATGCTTACAGGATTTCGGGGTGCTCCGGCATGAACGCAAGGTCGGTATCGTCTGGCCTGACGCCTGCGGCCGTGAGCATGGCATGGATCTGGCCGCGATGGTGTGTCTGGTGATTGAAGAGATGCATGACGATCACGGTCTTCGGCCTCGAAATCTCGCGTCCCAGCGCGCCCGAAAACCAGACGAGATCTTCGGCGAACCAGGCGGCATCCAGCTGCCCTGCCCAGTCCAGCACCTCGCGGTCCATCGCGGCGCGTTGCCCGCAGAATTCGTCCCAGCTCCCGTCAAACCTCGTCGAGCCCGGAATCCCTCCCTCGGGCGGCCGCGTGCCCTTGAACCGGCTCATCCACATGCGGTCCGCCCAGAGCAGGTGGTAGAACGTCGCCTCGATCGATCCGAAGAAGGCGCCCCGGTCGAGCGCCCGCCCTTCGGGTGGCAGCTGGGCCGTCGCGCGGAGAAGGTTCCGGTTTTGCCAGGCATTGTATCTGGCCATCGTCAGCGCGTATTCGGCATTGGCCATGGTGGCCCTCCGCATGGAAATCCCGCTTGGCGCAGTCTTCATAGCGCCGATGGATTGCCATGGGAATGACGGGCCGGGACCGGCAGTCCCGCGAACGAACCGCCGGTCCCCGGCGTGATTGCGAAACGGCGGCGGCGCGGGCGGGCCGGGTATCCGCCCTATTTGAACTGCTGCCCCATCTTCGCCCCCTTGGAGAGTTTGGTGAGATAGGCGATCAGGTCGGTCATCTGCGGGCTGGAAGCGCCGGGCGGCTTGCCTTGCAGGCCGCCGCGAATGCAGTGGACGAGCTGCTGCTCGAGCGTCACCACACGATGCGCATGGCCGTTATATTTCGGGAACTGCGCCGCAACCCCCTCGAGGCTCGGGATCTTCGCGCCGCCCGGCAGGTGGCCGGCCGTGGTGCCGCCATTGACATGGCACGACGAGCAGGTGCGCACGCCGCCGAACTGATCATGATTGAAGATGTGCAAGCCCTCCGCCGCGGCCTGGTCCGGCGAAGTGGCCGGGGCAAGCCCCGCGGCGGCGGCCGTGCCGAGGCCAAGGCCGAAGGCGAGAAGGGCAGCCCCGACGAGACGGGGGCGGGGTAACCGGGTCATCACGAAGCCTCCCAGAGATATATGTCAATTCCGGAATACAGCTAACGTCCCGGCGGCGTGGCCTGTCAATCGTCCGGCGGCGGCGCTGCCCCCCGGCGCGATCAAGCTTCCGTGCGCATGACGGGCGAACACCCCGCCCCGCGTGGCGAACGTGCAGACGGCGCAACGGCCCGTCAGAAAATCAGGGGGACCAGATGCCAGCGCACCCTTGTGCAGTATTCCGTGTATCCCGGCAGGTTTTGCGCGAGGAAATTCTCCTCATCGAGGAGGCGCCAGACGAGGCCGAGAACCGTGAGGGCCGAGGGAATGAGCGTCCAATAGGAACCGAGCGCCAGGGGCATGCCGATCAGGTAGACCAGCGCGCTCGCATACATCGGATTCCGCACGACCCCGTAGGGCCCGGTCGAGACAACCCTCTGATCCTCGACGACCCCGACAGTCGCGGCGCCGAACGGGTTCTCCTTGACGACCCGGTACACCATGAGCATGCCCGCGACGATCAGAAGATCGCCCGTCACCACGAGCCAAGGCGGCACGTTCGACCATCCGAAGCGGTCATCCAGTCCCGGAACGATGAATGCGACGACGATTGAGATGAAGCCGAGCAGCGTAATGCCCTTTTGCACGGACCGCTGCTCCGCCGTCGGACCCGCTTTCATCCTGGCCTCCAGCAGCCTCGGGTTGTCGAGCAGGTATCGCACGTAGGGAACGGCGGCGATGCCGTTCACCGCGAGATACACCCACGCTTGCCAATACCTCACGGTACCCGCCGCGAGAAACAGCACGAGCGCAATGAGCCCGGTGCCAGCCAGACACAAGATCAGCATTCGCATTCTGGCGTTTTTCATGGGGTATGAAACCACCTCGGGCGTCGTCCGATCGGACAAGGATGCCATGATGATCGATATGATGGAGCGCTGCATCCGATCCTGAAGGATCGGAACGCGCTCCAGCCTCGCATTCGCTTCCTCACCTCATGCTCGTATTGACGCCGTACAGAAATCAAGAAAATTTTGTCTTATTAACTGAATTTTTATTCAAATATCGGTTGATATTTTAACGATATGAGACGGGAGGTGGCTGTGCAGGCGGCATTACCGGCGAGACGGCGAATTTTCATCAAGCGATCACGGATCTCGATCGCGTTATGCATCCTGATCACGGTATCGATCGTGACCATGGCGGTCCCCGTTCTGACCTGAACGAGCGCCCTGCCCCTCGACTCTTCGCGACCGGATGTCAGGGATCGGCTTCCGGGCGCCGGCTCGCCATTCTCCCCGATCCCCGGCATCACCCCGATCTGATCCGCTGCCCGGCCACGCCAGGCCCGACATGGCGCGCCGCCGCGTCACCGCACCGCCGAAGAAGCGACACCCCTGGACGGTTCGCGACACCGTGGCCATCGGTCACGGGAATTTCATCACGCCGCCGCGCGAATGCGTTAGGAAGCCACGATGAACACCACCCACCCCCAGGCGGCCGGCATCCCTCCGCGATGCCGCCGGGAGCCTTGAGTCCGTGCCGGAGAAATGCGGTTGACCGTCTGGCTCATCATGGTTCCGGCACTGATCGCGGGCCACCCCGGCGCAACCGTGCCGCACTGGCACCGCACGCATGCCGGATGCCGCGCCGATGAGGCCGCCCATCACCTTCCGCCCGGATCATGCCTGAAAACCGAGGGCGACGCGCCCCCCCACGACCGGCCCGGCGGGACCAGCCGCCCCATTCCACCGCAACCCACCAGATGAACGCGATTGACGTCGCAAAGAGGGGGGTCGGCACGAATCCTCCTGCTTTTGGACGGTATGGACAAAATAGAGACGTATGGCACATTCTTATTATTAAGTCTTAGGAATGAACCATGAGCATCAAACAGATTGGCTTTCTGGTCGGCGACAAGGCTGCCACTCTGTCGGGCGCTCATCCAGCATATCTGTCCGCGTTCGACGGCCAGCAAACGGCCGGGAATGCGCTGTCGGGATTCATCAAGGCGCTTCCCGAGAATGCGCTCTATGTGGATATTGGGGCGAATGTCGGCGCCACCGTTGTCGCGGCGGCTCTCCTGCGGCCCGACATCACCATCGTCGCGTTCGAGCCCGTACCGTCGAACTTTCAGCTTCTGGTGCGCAATGTCGCCGACAACGGCCTTACGAATTGCAAGCTCGTCAACGCGGCGGTCGGCGACCGCACTGGTGAAGTCCTGATCAGCGACAATGGCCCCTGGTCTCTGATCGGCGCCGGCAGCGTTTCCGTGCCACTCGTGACGCTCGATGATTACTTCCAGACCACCCCTCAAGGCCGCCCCGTGGATCTGCTGAAGGTGGACGTCGAAGGTTACGAGCCGCAGGTCATTTTCGGAGCGAAGCGGACCATTGAACAGAGCCGGGCGCCCATCTTCATGGAGTTCAATTCGTGGACGCTCCTGTGTCAGGGCTGCAACCCTCTCAACTTCGCGGCCCAATTATGGTCCATTTTCTCGGTTTCCGACCCGCAGGGGTCACCTCTTCCGTCATCTGAAGTCTTTGTGCACGACAATCTCGTCAAGCACGGATGCGTCGAGGATGTGGTTCTGCGGCTCAATAACATTTCCGCATTGAGATCGTTTTTGTTCAACATGGATCCTGTGCGACAAGAACTCGAATCGGTCTACGCCTCGACGTCGTGGCGGCTGACAGCACCCCTACGCCGCTTGAAGGGCTTCATCAGCAGATAGTTCGGTCTGCGGAACGCCGAGATACCGAGAAAAGGTATCCACACCGGCGTCAGCGTCTCACCTCAGCGCCTCACCACGGCAGCTCCGCGCCGGTATAGTCGAAGAACGCCAGCCCCGGCCTGCCGCGCCGGGCGATCAGCTGGTCGACCACGCGGGGAATGCTCTCGCCGATCGACAGCGTCGCCTGCGGCCCGCCCATGTCGGTCCGCACCCAGCCGGGCGCCACCAGGGCGAGGCTGCGCGCGGAGTCCCTGTGGCGCGCGGCATAGCTGCGCATCAGCGTGTTCAGCGCCGCCTTGCTCGCCCGGTAGGCCTCGAACATGCCGGTCGTGTTGTTGGCCACGCTGCCGAGCCCGGAAGACATCAGCCCGATCCCGCCCTCCGGCGCGACCAGGTCGCCCAGCGCCTCCACCGCGCGCATCGGGCTGAGCGCGTTGGTCACCATCAGCTCGACGAAGGTCTCGGTGCTCACCGCGCCGATCGGCGCCGCCGGATCGCTGGCGATTCCCGCGTTCACGAACAGCTGGTCGAACACCTGCCCCTCCAGCCGCGCCCGCAGGGCGGCGAGCTGGTCCGCGTCGTTGATGTCGAGGCGCTCGATCGCGAGCCGCCCGCCGGCCCGCGCCGCCAGCGCGTGCAGGCCGGTCGGCCCCGCGCCGCGCACCGTCGCCGTCACCCGCCAGCCGCGCCCGAGATACTCCTCCGCCATGGCGAGACCGAGCCCGCGCGAGGCGCCGATGATGAGACAGGACGGTTCCGATGCCATGGCGCTTCTCCTCGATTCCCGGTTTCGCGCGAGGCTACGACGATTCCCGCCCGCACGGCCAGACGCCGCGGGGCGCGGGCGTGGCGAAGCGGAACAGTCTCTCTCGCCGGGATTACCGCAGCTTTACAGGATGGAAGGGTTCATATACCTGCCGCGTAACGAATATGAGAACACCGCCCGGTCGCGGGCGAACCGAACATGGGGAACATTCATGACCAAAGGACACAGGGCCCTGCTCGCCGCGGCGGCCGCGGCGATGCTCTCGCTGCCGGGCCTCGCCCAGGCGGGCTGCGCCAGCGGCGACTTCACCGCCGCCCAGGCGGCGACCGGGCAGACGCTCTACGACGCGAACTGCGCCGCCTGCCACATGACCAACCTCTCCGGCGGGTCGGGCCCGGCGCTGGGTGGCGCGAAGTTCAAGTCCTATCTCGAATTCACCAAGATCACGGGCGCGCAGCTGCTCGCCTTCATCAAGTCGCAGATGCCCTACCAGGCGCCCGGCAGCCTCAAATCCGCGGAGTATGACGCGATCTTCGCCCACATCCTCCAGCAGAACGGCTATCCGTCCGGCAGCACGAAGCTGGACGCCGAAACCGCCTCCTGCATCAAGATGCTGCCCTATCCCGGCAAGTCCTGAAGCAGGGCGGAACCGCCGGCCGCCCCGGGCGGCCGGATCTGGCTGAAACCACAGGGGAAACTCACGAATGACAACGAAAACGGACGATTCCCGCCTCGCGCGGCGACTGCGTCTCGCCGCCCTGCCGGCGGCGGCGCTGCTCGGCCTCGCGCTGGCGCAGACGGCGCAGGCCGGCGCCGTGCAGGCCGAAGGCTCGGAGACCGGCGGCAAGACCGCGGTCGTCGGCAAGACCATCACCGGCGATGTCAGCGTCACCACCAAGATGCTGGAAGCGGCGCCGAAGGCGGACGCGAACTGGCTGGTCTCCGGCCGTGACTACGACAACTCGCGCTTCTCGCCGCTCAAGCAGATCAACGCCGCGAACGTGAAGGACCTCGCCCCGGTCGCCATCGCCCAGACCGGCTACAGCGCGAGCTTCGAGACCACGCCGATCGTGGTCAACGGCATCATGTATCTCACCACGCCGATGGTGAACTCCAAGCAGGCGCTGATCGCGATGAACGCGACCACCGGCCAGACGCTGTGGACCTACACCTACACCGACGGCCAGATCCAGATCTGCTGCGGCCCGGTGAACCGCGGCGCCGCCGCCTCGAACGGCATGGTCTACATGCTGACGCTGGACGACCACCTGATCGCGGTCAACGCCAGGACCGGCAAGCAGGAATGGATGACCCAGGTCGCCGATCCGCGCTACGGCTATTCCGAGACGATGGCGCCGACCGTCTACAAGAACATGGTCATCATCGGCAGCGCCGGCGGCGAGTGGCCGATCCGCGGCTTCATCGCCGCGTATGACGCGCAGACCGGCAAGCAGATCTGGCGCTTCCACACCACCGACAGCAAGGCCGGCTGGGAAGGCGATTCCTGGAAGACCGGCGGCGGCACCGTCTGGACCACGCCGACCGTCGATCCGAAGCGCGGCCTCGTGATCTTCTCGACCGGCAACCCGAACCCCGACCTCAACGGCGCGGCGCGCAAGGGCGACAACCGCTACACCGACTCGATCGTGGCGCTGAACATCCACACCGGCAAGCTCGTCTGGTACTACCAGGAAGTGAAGCACGACGTGTGGGACTACGACGCCGTCAGCAACGCGATGCTGATCGACGTGAAGGACCACGGCAAGATGGTCCCCGCCGTCGGCGAGGCCGGCAAGACCGCCTGGTACTACATCGTCAACCGCGAGACCGGCAAGCTGATCCGCAAGTCGCAGCCCTTCGACAAGCAGGAGAACATGTTCGCGCAGCCCACGCCGAAGGGCGTGCAGATGCTGCCGGGCGCGAATGGCGGCGATGACTGGTCGCCGCCGGCCTTCTCGCCGATCACCCGCGACGTCTACGTGATGGGCATGAACCAGCTCATGACCTTCACCAACGAGAAGAGCAGCCCGGCCATCCCCGGCCAGATCCGCCTCGGCAGCACCTTCAAGAATGTCGATCACGGCATCCAGGACGGCACGCTGACCGCGATCGACGTCGATACCGGCAAGATCGCCTGGAACGACACGGTGCCGCAGCCGATGATGGGCGGCGTGCTGGCCACGGCCGGCAACCTAGTCTTCACCGGCGAGGGCAATGGCTGGTTCGACGCGATGGACGCCAAGACCGGCAAGCGCCTGTGGCGCTTCAACCTCGGCGCCGGCGTGAACGCGCCGCCGATCGCCTATTCGGTCAAGGGCCGCGAATACGTCGCGGTGGCCGCCGGCGGCAACTTCCAGCTCAGCTACCCCTACGGCGACGCGGTGGCGATCTTCGCCCTGCCGAAGAAGTAAGACCCTTCACGCCGGCAACACGGCCGGAGCGCATCGCGCTCCGGCCTTTCTTGTGCCAGGGCCGGCCGGTCAGTTGCCGCCCGAAAAACCGCCGAGCGGGCTCGGGTTGAAGTTGATCTGCAGGTCCATGATCGCCTTCGCCATTTCCATCTCGGCGCGCGCCATGTGCATCATCGCCTCGTGCTCCATCTTCGGCGCGATGGCGAAGTCGGTGTGGTAACTCCGGTTGATCTTGGCGACCAGCGCCTGCGCCTGGGTCAGGTCCGCCTTCATCGTCGTCGCCTGCTGCGGCGTCAGGCGCGTGCCCGCGTTGCCCTGTTGCGCGAATGCCGTGCCCGTCCCGGCCAGAGCAAGGGCGCCGAGCAGAATGAGTGTCTTCATGGTGTCCTCCTTGTCGGATCCGCGAAGCGGATCGTCCCCGCCGTCTCCCGCAACCGCCGATCCGTGGCGCCGCGTGCGGCTCCTGAAAAATGCCGGCGGCGCCTCGATGAATCCAATGCCGTTTGATTATCGTTTCAATGCCGCGACGGGATGCCGTGCGGGACGGACCACGCCGGCGGCCCGCCCGTGGCGCTCCGTGTCGTGGCGAGGGAACATGCCTTCCGAGGAGATTTATGCTTTCGCCCCCTGTTCACCCGGAGCGATCGCGCGAAGCTGCCAAGACATGAGAACATCTTGTATTGTCGACGGCAAGACAATGGGTCGAGATGAGCTGCCGGAATTATCAATGGAAGCAATTTTCCCGATTATGACTGAAAAATCATGCCGTGGATTGACATGAAAATTTACCAATGAGATCAACAACAATTAAAGCTTTCGATGGAGCGGACACTGAAATCCGAACGGGTGGCTTTCCTTGACGGTCTGCGCGGCCTTGCCGCCCTCCAGGTCGTCTTTCTGCACTACGTGAGCGCGTTTCTGCCGGTCCTTGCGATGGCCGGCCTGGGTCCCGCCGACCTCCTGGCCTCCCATGGCTGGCAGGCCGCCATCGCCCGCTCTCCCGCCGTGTTCCTGATCAACGGCTACAGCGCCGTGTATATCTTCTTCCTGCTCAGCGGTTACGTGCTGCGGCGCGCCTTCGCCCGGATCGACGGTTTCGCCTCCGGCCTCTGGCGCCGCCTTGTGCGCCTCGGCCTGCCCGCTTCCGCGGCCGTGCTGTTCGCCGGCGCGTTGCTGTCGCTGGACGACCAGGCGCATCTCCATGCCGCCGCCCTCTCGGGCTCGACGCACTGGCTGGGCATCCTGCTCGCGACCCCGCCCGCCCCCGGCCCCGTCCTTCGCGACGCCATCCTGAACAGCGTCCTCACCGGCTATGCCGGGGCGAACGGCTTTCCGTTCCTCCGCCACCTCATCCCCATGCCGGATCTCCTGCACGCCTTCGATCCGCCGACCTGGACGCTCAATGTCGAACTGTCCGGATCGGTGCTCTGCCTCGGCCTCAGCTATGTCGAGCGGCGCCGGCGCGCGCTGCTGCCCTACGTCATCGCCGCCCTCGCCCTCTGGCTCGGGGCGAGCCAGTGGTTCCTCTTCGCCCTCGGCTACGCGCTTGCCGGCCTGCGCAGGCCGTCACCCGGGCGTCTGCGCCAGGGCCTCGCGATCCTCGCCTTGGCCGCCGGCATCCTGCTCTGCCGCCTGATCCCGCCGGCGCCGATCCTGCTGCTGCACAGCCTGCTGCGCCACCAGCACCCGCCGGATCCGTTTCACTTCTCCAACCAGGTCGGCGCGATCCTGATCTTCCTCGGCGTGCTGCACCTGCCGCGCGCGCAGTACCTGCTGGAACGCCGCCTGCCGCAGTTCCTCGGCCGCATCTCGTTCAGCCTTTACCTGGTGCATTTCCCGGTCATGGCGACCATCGGGTGCGGCGTGTTCAACCTGATCGCGCCACGGTCCGGCGCCGTGCCGGGCTGCATGGCCGCGCTCATCGCCGGCCTCGCGGTCACCCTGCCGGTCGCGGTCCTGTTCGAGCGCCATGTGGACCGGCTGGCGGTGCGCCTCAGCCGCCGCAGCCCGCCCTTCCTCGCTCCCGTGCCAGGCGAATTGAGCAGCTGACCCGATCGGGTCGGCCAGGGCCCCGGTACGACTTGCACGGATGCCGGCCGATCAGGGCCGCACGCAACCGCGCGACCGGCCATGCCGCCACGGCATCCGCGAAACGTCGGTCATGTCCTGGAAAACGCTGGTGGAGCCAATCGGAATCGAACCGACGACCTCCTGAATGCCATTCAGGCGCTCTCCCAACTGAGCTATGGCCCCACCGTGCGTGAGCGCCCTATTAGACCGAGTTCGCGCCCGCGGCAAGGGCATCGGAGGACAAACCCGCCATGATTTGTGACGGCGGCAAGACAGCGCCGCCCGCCGCCCCGCCGCGCCGCCCGAAAACCGTACAACCGTTCAATTCCGGATCGACAGCGCCGCTCCGCCCCGGTATCCTGCGCCCCGCATCCGGGAGCCACCGCCATGTCCATGATCGTCGACCGCCGCGACCTCGACTTCATCCTCTTCGACCTGCTCGGCATGGAGGAGCTGCTCCGCCATCCGCATTTCGCCGCCTTCGACCGCGACGCCTGCACCCAGATGCTCGACACCGCGCAGCAGATCGCCGAGGACCATTTCCTGCCCATCGCCGCCGAGGTGGACGCCAACGAGCCGCGCTTCGTCGGCGGACGGGTGGAGATGCCGGAGGGCACCGGCCACGCCCTGCGCGCCTGCGCCGAGGCGGGATTCTTCGCCCTGCCCTTCGCGCAGGAGCATGGCGGACTGCAGGCGCCGCGGGTGCTGCACACGGCGGCGAGCGGCATCTTCACCTGTGCGAACACCGCCGTCGCCAATTACGCCTTCCTCACCGTCGGCGCCGCCAACCTGCTCGCCGCCTTCGGCGCCGAGCCGCTGCGCCGCCGCTTCCTGCCGCCGATGCTGGAGGGGCGCTGGTTCGGCACGATGTGCCTTTCCGAACCCCAGGCCGGATCGTCCCTCGCCGACATCACCACCACCGCCACCCCGCGCGCCGATGGCACGTTTTCGCTCCGCGGCAGCAAGATGTGGATTTCGGGCGGGGATCAGGAAATATCGGAGAACATCGTCCACATGGTGCTGGCGCGCATCGCCGGCGCGCCGGCCGGCACCCGCGGCATCTCGCTGTTTCTCGTGCCCAAGCGCCGCGTCGATGAAAGTGGCGCCGTCGGCGAGAGCAACAACATCGCCCTCGCCGGGCTGAACCACAAGATGGGCCAGCGCGGCACCACCAACTGCCTGCTCAATTTCGGCGAGAGCGGCGAGACGATCGGCCATCTGATCGGCGCGCCGCATCGCGGCCTCGAATACATGTTCCAGATGATGAACGAGGCGCGCATCGGCGTCGGCCATGCCGCGACCATGTCCGCCCTCGCCGGCTATCGCCATTCGGCGGACTACGCCCGCACCCGCACGCAAGGCCGCAGGGCCGGGCAGAAGGACCCGTCCGCCCCGCCGGTGCCGATCGTCGAGCACGCCGATATCCGCCGCATGCTGCTGGCCCAGAAGGCGGCGGTGGAGGGCGCGCAGGCGCTCTGCCTCTATGCCGCGCAACTCGTCGACCGCCAGGAAATCGCCACGGACGCGGATGAGAAAGCCTGGCTCGGCGCCCTGCTCGGGCTGCTCACGCCGGTGGTGAAATCATGGCCCTCGGAGCATTGCCTCGAGGCCAACAAATGGGCGATGCAGATTCTCGGCGGCTATGGCTACACGCGGGACTATCCGCTGGAGCGGCTTTATCGCGACAACCGGCTGAACCACATTCACGAAGGCACGTTCGGCATCCAGGGCATCGACCTCGTGGGCCGCAAGCTCGGCGGCGACAAGGGCGATGCGCTGCGCCGCTTCGCCGCACAGATGCGCGAGACCGCCGCCACCGCCGCCCGGCAGCCGGCCCTCGCGAACGAGGCCGCCCGCCTCGTGGCGGCACTCGACCAGCTCGGCGTCACCGCCGATGCCCTGCTCGCCTGCGCCGACCTGCCGCGCCGCCTCGCCAATGCCACGGTGTTTCTCGATGCGTTCGGCCATGTCGTCATCGGCTGGCTCTGGCTGTGGCAGGCGCTGGTCGCGGCCACCGTGCTGGAAGGCAATCTCCCAGCGCCGGACAGGCTCTTTCACGAGGGCAAGATACTGGCATGCCGTTATTTCATGGCGCATGAACTGCCGCTTGGGATCGCCCGCCTCGCCCTGTGCGCGACGCTCGAGACCACCAGTCTCGACGCCCCCGCCGCCCTGTTCGCCCTCTAGCGCACGCGGCGGCGGCGCATGGTGCAGGACCGCAGCCTGCGCACGCGGCACCGGATTCACGAAGGTGCCGTCAGCGTTCTTGCCGAAGGTGGCGTCGCCGGCCTGACCCATCGGGCGGTGGCCGCCGCGGCCGGCGTGAGTCTCGCGGCGACGACATATCATTTCGACTCGAAAACAGACCTCATCGCCAGCGCCTCCCGACATCTGATGAGCGGCTATCTCGATGCCTTCGCCAGGCTCGAACGCCGCGTCAGCGCCGGCGAGGCGACCGGGCTTGCGCGGATCGACGATCTCGTCACCCGCGTCGTGCTCAACGCGCTTGGCCGCGAGCGGACACGCTCGCTCGCCTGGTGCGAACTCATCCTGCATGGCGGGCGCGGCGCCGAGGGGCGACGCCTCGCGCAGGACTGGTACGCCCGGCTCGACGACATCTGGCACGCCATCGGCGAGAATCTCGGCTTCGGGCTCGACCGCCGCGCCGCCCGCGCCACGATCGACCGCGCCATCGGCCTCACCTTCCTGCTCCACCCGCTCGGCCTCGACCAGGAGGCGGCGCGCGACCTCATCGAGGGCCGGCTCGACCCCGCGCAACTCGGCCCGCCCGCCCCCGCGCCGGACGACGCGGCCGGACCGGCCACTGCGCGCCAGCGCGAGACCCGGGCGCGGATCGTGCAGGCGACGATCGACATTCTCGTCGAGTCCGGCGCGGGGGCGGTGAGCTGGGCCGCCATCGCCGAGCGCGCCGGCCTCGCCCGCAGCGGCCCGGCCTATTACTTCCCGGCGATCGGCGCCCTGCTCGCCACCGCGCAGGTGGCGCTGTTCGACCGGGCGAAGGCGCGCTACCGCGCGGGCTTCGGCGCGATCGACCCCGCCGAGATCGACGAGATGCGGCTCGTCGATCTCACCACGGCGATCTGGTTTCGCGAGGTGCTGGAACATGCGCGCGAGGCGCTCGGCCATTACGCCGTGTTTCTCCGCGCCGCCCAGGCGCCCGGCGAGAGCGTGGCGCTGCGCGCCGCCATCGCGGCCACGCTGCGCGACCAGCACGGAGCCTGGCGCCGGCGGCTGGCGGCGATTGCCGCCGCACCGCCGCACCCCGCCGGCCCGCTCGCGGTGCAGGCCGTCTTCGTCGGCAAGCTGATCCGCGCCGCCGCCACCGGGGCGGACACGGCGCTGCTCGCGCTGGCGCGGGAGGATTTCGCCGCCGCGATCGCCGGGGCGATCCGCCCGGAAAAACCGTACGCTCATCCAAAACCGGCTTGCCAGCCGGGCCCGCCTGGCTTAGCTGAACAGAGAGAAGCGCCGCTTCGCGGCCCGGAACCATAAGGGAGGACCGGCATGATCGATCCGGCATCGCTGTTTTCGCTACAGGGCCGCGTCGCCCTCGTCACCGGCGGCTCGCGCGGCATCGGCCGGATGATCGCCGAGGGCTTCCTCGCCCAGGGCGCGCGGGTCTACATCTCGGCGCGCAAGGCGGAGCAGTGCCACGCGGCCGCCGCCGAACTCGGCCCCGACTGCATCGCCGTGCCGGCCGATATCTCGACCGTCGAGGGCGCGCGCGCGCTGGCCGCGACCATCGCCGAACGCGAGCCGGCGCTCGACATCCTGGTGAACAACGCCGGTGCCGCCTGGGGCGCGCCGTTCGACAGCTTCCCCGAACATGGCTGGGACAAGGTGTTCGACGTCAACGTGAAGGCGCCGTTCTTCCT
This sequence comes from Acidiphilium sp. JA12-A1, assembly GCF_000724705.2. Lineage (NCBI taxonomy): Bacteria > Pseudomonadati > Pseudomonadota > Alphaproteobacteria > Acetobacterales > Acidocellaceae > Acidiphilium > Acidiphilium sp. JA12-A1. Next base: position 26,123 of record NZ_JFHO01000018.1, on the reverse strand, counting down.
CACCCAGGCGCTGCACGGCGCGCTGAAGGCGGCGGCGCGGCCCGACCGCCCGGCCAAGGTGATCTGCGTCGGCTCGATCGACGGGCTGCGCGTCAACGCCTGGGAGACCTACAGCTACCAGGCCTCGAAAGCGGCGATCCATCACCTGATGCGGCGGATGGCGGCACGGCTGATCCACGACAACATCGTCGCCAGCGCCATCGCCCCCGGCGCGTTCCCCTCCGAGATGAACCGCGCCGCCCGCGACCGGGGCGACAGGGTCGCCGCCGCGATTCCCGCCCGCCGCATCGGCCACGCCGAGGACATGGCGGGTGCCGCGATCTATCTTGCCAGCCGCGCCGGCGATTATGTCGTCGGCCAGGTGCTCACCGTCGATGGCGGGCTCGTCGCCGCCAACCCGGTGGAGACGGCCGAACCCTGAGGCCGCCCCATTCCTTTTTCCGCCAGAGGAGCGAACAGACATGCGTGACGCCGTGATCGTCTCGACCGCCAGAACCCCGATCGGCCGCGCCTATCGCGGCGCCTTCAACGCCACGCCGGCCCCCACCCTCGCCGCCCACGCGCTGCGCGAGGCGGTGCGCCGCGCCGGGATCGACCCCGCCGAGATCGACGACTGCCTGATCGGCAGCGCCCTGCCCCAGGGCGGGCAGCACACGATCGGCCGCACCGCCGCCCTCCGCGCCGGCCTGCCCGTCACCGTGCCGGGCATGACGATGGACCGGCAATGCTCCTCGGGCCTGATGACCATCGCCACCGCGGCGAAGCAGGTCATCGTCGACCGGATGGACGTGGTGCTGGCCGGCGGCGTCGAGTCGATCTCGACGGTGCAGACCGAGGCGATGCGGGTCGATCGCGATCCCGAACTCCTCGCCCTGCACGCCGACACCTACATGCCGATGATCGACACCGCCGAGGTGGTGGCGAAGCGCTACAACGTCTCGCGCGAGGCGCAGGACGCCTACGCCCTGCAATCGCAGCTTCGCACCGCCAGCGCCCAGCAGGCCGGCCGGTTCGATGCCGAGATCATCCCCGTCACCGCGACCAAGACGGTGACGGACCGCGCCACCGGCGCCACCAGCCAGCAGACCGTCACCCTCGCCGCCGACGAGGGCAACCGGCCCGACACCACCGCCGAGGGCCTCGCCGGGCTCAAGCCGGTGCGCGAGGGCGGCTGCATCACCGCCGGCAATGCCAGCCAGCTGTCGGACGGCGCCTCGGCCTGCGTGGTGATGGAGGCGAAACTCGCCGAGAAGCGCGGCCTGCAGCCGCTCGGCCGCTATGTCGGCATGGCCGTCGCCGGCACCGAGCCGGACGAGATGGGCATCGGCCCGGTCTTCGCGGTGCCCAAGCTGCTCTCGCGCTTCGGGCTCGGCGTCGGCGATATCGGCCTGTGGGAGCTGAACGAGGCCTTCGCCGTGCAGGTGCTCTATTGCCGCGACCGTCTCGGCCTGCCGGACGAACTGCTCAACGTCGATGGCGGCTCGATCTCGATCGGCCATCCCTATGGCATGTCCGGCGCCCGCATGGTCGGCCACGCGCTGATCGAGGGCAAGCGCCGCGGCGCGCGCCATGTGGTGGTGACGATGTGCGTCGGCGGCGGGATGGGCGCTGCCGGCCTGTTCGAGGTTCTGTGAGCGCCCCGCCGCTCACCCTCGCCGACTATCGCGCCCTGGTCGGCACCGAGGTCGGCTGTTCGGACTGGATCGAGGTCGGCCAGGCGCGGATCGACGCCTTCGCCGAGGTGACGGACGATGACCAGTTCATCCATGTCGATCCCGAACGCGCCCGCGAAACCCCGTTCGGCGGGACCATCGCGCACGGCTTCCTCACCCTCTCGCTGCTCAGCCGCATGGCGTACGACACGCTGCCGCGCCTCGCGGGGGTGGCGATGTCGGTGAATTACGGGATGAACAGCCTGCGTTTCCTCGCCCCGGTCCGCGCCGGGTCGCGCATCCGCGGCCGTTTCGCCCTCGCCGGTCTCGCCGAGAAGGGTGAGCGGCGCCTCCTGCTGACGCATGACGTGACGGTGGAGATCGAGGACCAGCCGAAGCCGGCCCTGGTCGCGCAATGGCTCTCGATGCTCGCCCTCGCGTGATCGCCCCCGCTCTGGCCGGGGCCGCGCGCCCCGGCTAACCTCCGCGCCTCGCCCGCCACGGGCTGAACCGTTCGGAGGTCCCTGATGGAATACACGAAACTCGGCGCCACCGGTCTCGAGGTCTCGCGCATCTGCCTCGGCTGCATGAGCTTCGGCGTGCCCGATCGCGGCAACCACGCCTGGACGCTCGACGAGGCGAGCAGCCGCCCGATCATCCGCCGCGCGCTCGAAGCCGGCATCAACTTCTTCGACACCGCCAACGTCTATTCCGACGGCACCAGCGAGGAAATCGTCGGCCGCGCCCTGCGCGACTACGCGCGGCGCGACGAGGTGGTGATCGCGACCAAGGTCAACGGCCGCATGCGCCCCGGCCCGAACGGCGCCGGCCTGTCCCGCCGGGCGATCATGACCGAGATCGACAACAGCCTCCGCCGCCTCGGCACCGACCATGTCGATCTCTACCAGATCCACCGCTGGGACTATTCGACGCCGATCGAGGAAACCCTGGAGGCGCTGCACGACGTGGTGAAGGCGGGCAAGGCCCGCTACATCGGCGCCTCCTCGATGTTCGCCTGGCAATTCGCCACCGCGCTGGCCACCGCCGAGCGCCACGGCTGGACGCGCTTCGTCTCGATGCAGAACTACCTCAACCTGCTCTATCGCGAGGAGGAGCGCGAGATGCTGCCGCTCTGCCGCGCCGCCGGCGTCGGCGTGATCCCCTGGAGCCCGCTCGCCCGCGGCCGCCTCACCCGCGACTGGGACGACGCCACCGCCCGCGCCGAGACCGACGAATTCGGCAAGACCCTCTACGCCGCCACCGAGGCGGCCGACCGCAAGGTGGTCGAGGCCGTCGCCGCGATCGCCGCCGAACGCGGCCTCAAGCGCGCCCAGGTCGCCCTCGCCTGGGTGCTCTCGCGCCCCGGCGTCACCGCGCCCATCGTCGGCGCCACCAAGCTCGCCCATCTGGAGGACGCGATCGAGGCGATCGGCGTCACCCTCGGCGCCGAGGAGATCGCCCGGCTCGAAGCCCCCTACGTGCCGCACGCGGTGGTCGGCTTCTCGTAATCCGGACCGGCATCGGACGCGACGGACTCAGACGGGTCGAAATCAGACGGGCAGCCTGTCCTCGGCGTCGGTCAGCCCCGGCGCCGTCGCCCAGGCGAGTTCCACAAGCGTGACGATGCGCCGCCCCGCCCCGTCGAGCTGGCAGACGATCAGCCCCTGCTCCTCCATATAGGCGAGCAGCCGCCGCGCCCGGCCGAGCGAGCGCGTGCCATAGGCCCGCGCGATCGCCGGGTCGCCCGGGCAGGGCAGCCCGTCCCGCGCGGCGCGGGCGAGCATCAGGAAAATCCCCTGCATGTCCTCGGGCAGAATCGCGGCGCGGCCCAGCACGTCCTGCCACGCCGCATCCTCGGCCATCGCCGCACTGATCCCGGCCCGCGCCCGCGTCAGCATCCGCCGGAAGGCGGCAAGATCGGGTGCGGCGGCGCCGAGCGCCTCGATCCGGCAGCGCACCAGGAAATCCTGATACAGCACGCCGACCGGCCGGAACCCCGCCTCCGGGTCGGCGAGGATCTCGGCGAGGATGCGCTCCAGCCGCGCCTGCCGCGCCGCCTGTTCCTCCGGGCTCTGCGGCGGCGGCACCTCGGCCCGGCTGTCCTCCACGGCCGGCCGCGCCGCCATCAGCTGGCTCAGCAGGTCGGGCGGCGGCGGCGCCGGGGCGCGGCGCGGCGGGCGCGATGCCTCGGGCGGCGGCGGGGCGAGGATCACGGTCTGCGCATCGGCGATCGCCGCCTCCGGCAGCGGCGTCAGCCGCGGCGTCACATGCCGCGCCTCGGTCTCGGTCGGACCGATCCGGAGGGAGAGCGGCCGGCGCGACAGCGCCGGGCCGAGCGCGATGAAATGCCCCCGCTCCAGGTCGCGGAACGCCTCCGCCTGCCGCCGCTCCATGCCGAGCAGGTCGGCGGCGCGCGCCATGTCGATATCGAGGAAGGTGCGCCCCATCAGGAAGTTCGAGGCCTCGGCGGCGACGTTCTTGGCGAGCTTGGCCAGGCGCTGGGTGGCGATGATGCCGGCGAGCCCGCGCTTGCGGCCGCGGCACATCAGGTTGGTCATCGCCCCCAGCGAGAGCTTGCGCGCCTCGTCCGACACCTCGCCGGCAACGGCGGGGGCGAAAAGCTGCGCCTCGTCCACCACCACCAGCATCGGGTACCAGTGGTCGCGCGGCACCTCGAACAGCCCGCCGAGAAAGGCGGCGGCGCGGCGCATCTGGTTCTCGGCGTCGAGTCCCTCGAGGTTCAGCACGGTGGAGACGCGATGCACCCGCGCCCGCTCGCCGGCCAGTTGCAGCGCCGCCTCGGCATGCGCCTCGGCATCGATCACGAGATGCCCGAACCGCTCCGCGAGGGTGACGAAATCCCCCTCCGGATCGACGATCGTCTGCTGCACCCAGGCGGCGCTCTGCTCCAGCAGCCGGCGCAGCAGATGGGACTTGCCCGACCCGGAATTGCCCTGGACCAGCAGCCGCGTCGCCAGAAGTTCCTCAAGGTCGAGCATCGCCGGCGCCTGGCCGGCCGTCATCCCCATCTCGATCGCCACCGTCATGTCCGACTCGCCGCCTCCTTCGCGCCCCGGGGCTTATCAACCCCGCGCCGCCGCGTCGAGCGCCCGTCCCGCCGCCGCCCGGCGCCGGATTGATGCGATTCGGGAATTATTTCGGCTCGGACGGAAAATGGAAAGGGTTTCTTAACCTTTGCCCGATATGTTCCACCTATGCATCAAAACGCCTAGATGCGTGCATCTGCTGGCTGGTAACCAGCACGCTACAGGCCGTGCAAAATGCACGGGGACCGCGCCCGCCGCCGAAAAATGTCGTCGGCAACTCGGTGACTGCCGTGAGAGAGCGGCACCATCCCCCTATCCCGTTCGGCGCCGCGCCGCGTTCAATCGTCGATCAGCGGATCGCGCGGGCAGACCGCCTCCAGCCCCGCCCAGTCGCGCACCCGCACCCGCGCGCCCTCCACCGTCAGCACCTCGCCGCTCAGCGCCGCGAAGGCCCGCGACAGGCTCTCCCGCGTCATCCCGAGTTCGGCGGCGATCATCCCCTTGTCGTAGGGCAGCTCGATCGTCCCGCCCCCGTCCGCCGGCCGCAGCGCCAGCAGCCAGGCGGCGAGTCGCTGCGTCGTCGTCCGCAGCTTGAGCATCTTCACCTGCCGCGTCATCCGCCGGAACTGCCGCGCGAGGCAGGCGATCACCGCCTGCGCCACCGCCGGCTCCGCCGCCGCCACGGCGCGGAACGTCACCGCCGGCACCAGCACCAGCCGGCACTCCGTCGCCGCCACCGCGCGCAGCAGATAGGGCGAATCCTCCAGCACCGCCGCCGGCAGCAGCAGGTCCGGCGCCCGCACCGTCTCCACCAGCATCTCCGCCCGCCCGCCGGCCGAGGCGGTCAGGTGCACGCGGCCCCCGCTCACGATCACCTGCGCCCCCGGCATCTCGCCCTGCTCGAAAATCCGCGTCCGCCGCGCGACCAGCATCGTCATCGCCGGGGCCGCGAGTCGCCGGCAAGCCGCCTCGTCGAGGCCCGGGAACAGCCGCGAATCGCGCAGCAGCGCCACGAGCTCCGGCGTGCCCGCGTCATCGGTCATGTGCATGGTGGCGGACATCTTCAGGCAACCTCCGGTAGATCGTTTCGCCGGATTACGCCGAGTTTCGGATGCCATCAACAATCTATTTGATCGAAATCAAATCCGCCATTGACCCTTTCGGGTAACGTTTCCGTCAGATCGCATCACGGACGGATCCCGCACATGAGTCATTTCCTCGACCGGCTGACCTTCTTCCGCCGCAAGCCCGAGCCCTTCGCCGGCGGTCACGGCATCACCACGCGGGAAGACCGGAGCTGGGAAGAGGCCTATCGCGGCCGCTGGCAGCACGACCGCATCGTCCGCTCCACCCATGGCGTGAACTGCACCGGCTCGTGCTCCTGGAAAATCTACGTCAAGGGCGGCATCGTCACCTGGGAAACCCAGCAGACCGACTATCCCCGCACCCGGCCGGACATGCCGAACCACGAGCCGCGCGGCTGCCAGCGCGGCGCCAGCTATTCGTGGTATCTCTACAGCGGCAACCGGCTGAAGCACCCGATGGTGCGCGGCCGCCTCATCCGCTACTGGCGCGCCGCACGGCGGATGATGACGCCCGTCGCCGCCTGGGCCGCGATCATGAACGACCCCGAGAAGCGGCGCGCCATCCAGAAGGTGCGCGGCAAGGGCGGCTTCGTCCGCGTCCCCTGGGACGAGGCGAACGAGATCATCGCCGCCGCCAACGCCTACACCATCCGCCGCCACGGGCCGGACCGCATCTTCGGCTTCTCGCCGATCCCGGCGATGTCGATGGTCTCCTACGCCGCCGGCTCGCGCTATCTCTCGCTGATCGGCGGCGTCAATCTCAGCTTCTACGACTGGTATTGCGACCTGCCGCCCGCCTCGCCGCAGACCTGGGGCGAGCAGACCGACGTGCCGGAGAGTGCGGACTGGTTCAACGCCGGCTACCTGATCCTCTGGGGCTCCAACGTGCCGCAGACCCGCACGCCGGACGCGCATTTCTACACCGAGTCCCGCTATCGCGGCACCAAGAGCGTCGTCGTCTCGCCCGACTACAGCGAGGCCTCGAAATTCGCCGATCTCTGGCTGCATCCCAAGCAGGGCACCGACGCCGCCCTCGGCCTCGCCCTCGGCCATGTCGTGCTGCGCGAATTCCACATCGACGATCCCGACCCCTATTTCACCGACTACTGCCGCCGCTATTCCGACATGCCCTTCCTCGTCCGCCTCGTCCGGCAGGATGGCGCGCTGGTCCCCGAGCGCCTGCTCCGCGCCGCCGATCTCGCCGGCGCGCTGGGCGAATCGAACAACCCCGAATGGAAGACGCTGGCCTTCGACGAGACCACCGGCCGCCTCGTCGCCCCGCACGGCTCGCTCGGCTTCCGCTGGGGCGAGCAGGGGCGCTGGAATCTCGAGGAAAAGGCCGCCGACGGCAGCGAGGTCCGCCTCGCCTTGTCCGTCGCCGCCGCCGCCGACGGGTTCGAGGATGTCGCCTTCCCCTATTTCGGCGGCAAGGGCCACGCCCATGTCGCCGGCACCGATCACCCCGACATCCTGCTCCGCCGCCTGCCCGTCCGCCGGATCGAGGGGGCGGAGGGCGAAATCCTCGTCGCCACCGTCTTCGACCTGCTCGCCGCCAATTACGGCATCGACCGCGGCTTCGGCGGCGCCAACGTCGCCGCCGGCTATGACGACGACATCCCCTTCACCCCCGCCTGGCAGGAGCGCATCACCGGCGTGCCGCGCGGCCATGTCATCGAGGTCGCGCGCGGCTTCGCGCAGAACGCCGCGAAGACCCACGGCAAGTCGATGGTCATTCTCGGCGCCGGGCTGAACCACTGGTACCACATGGACATGAGCTACCGGGCGATCATCAATCTCCTGGTGCTCTGCGGCTGCATCGGCCAGTCCGGCGGCGGCTGGTCGCATTATGTCGGCCAGGAAAAGCTCCGCCCGCAGACCGGCTGGCTGCCGCTCGCCTTCGCGCTCGACTGGTCGCGCCCGCCGCGGCAGATGAACGGCACCTCGTTCTTCTACGCCCATACCGACCAGTGGCGCTACGAAACGCTCGACATCGCCGACCTGCTCTCGCCCACCGCGCCGAAGGGCGACTGGTCCGGCGCGCTGATCGACTACAATCTCCGCGCCGAACGCCTCGGCTGGCTGCCCAGCGCGCCGCAGCTCTCGGCCAATCCGCTCCGCCTCGCCGCCGCCGCCGACGAGGCAGGACTCGCGCCCGCCGACTACGTCGCCGACCGCCTGGCGAAGGGCGAGCTGCATTTCGCCGCCGAGGACCCCGACCATCCGGACAACTGGCCGCGCAACCTCTTCGTCTGGCGCTCCAACCTGCTCGGCGCCTCGGGCAAGGGACACGAATATTTCCTCAGGCACCTGCTCGGCACCTCGCACGGCGTGCAGGGCGCCGATCTCGGCGCCCGCGGCGGGGCAAAACCGCGCGACGTCGCCTGGCACGACGAAGCGCCGGAGGGCAAACTCGACCTGCTGGTGACGCTCGATTTCCGCATGTCCACCACCGCGCTGCATTCCGACATCGTGCTGCCCACCGCCACCTGGTACGAGAAGAACGACCTCAACACCTCGGACATGCACCCCTTCATCCACCCGCTCTCCGCGGCGGTCGAGCCGGCCTGGGAAGCCCGCAGCGACTGGGACATCTACAAGGGCATCGCCGAAACCTTCTCGCGCATCGCCCCCGAGGTGCTCGGCCGCGAGCGCGACGTCGTGCTGACCCCGCTGATGCACGACTCGCCCGGCGAGCTCGCCCAGCCCCTCGGCGTCGATGACTGGACGCAGGGCGGAACGAAGCCGGTCCCCGGCGTCAACCTCCCGCAGGTCAGCGTCGTCGAGCGCGACTACCCGAATGTCAGCGCCGCCTTCAGCGCGCTCGGCCCGCTGCTCGACCGGCTCGGCAACGGCGGCAAGGGAATCGGCTGGAACACGCGGGAGGAAATCGAATTCCTCGGCAAGCTGAACGGCACCGTCGCGCACGGCCCCGCCGCCGGCCGCCCGCGCATCGAAACCGATATCGACGCCGCCGAAACCATCATGGCCCTCGCCCCGGAAACCAACGGCGCCGTCGCCGTCAAGGCGTGGGACGCGCTGGCCGCGACCACCGGGCGCGAACACGCCCATCTCGCCATCGCCCGCGAGGACGAAAAGATCCGCTACCGCGACATCCAGGCCCAGCCGCGCAAGATCATCTCCTCGCCGATCTGGTCCGGCCTCGAAAGCGAGCACGTCAGCTACAACGCCGGCTACACCAACGTCCACGAGCTGATCCCCTGGCGCACCCTGACGGGCCGTCAGCAACTCTACCAGGACCATCTCTGGATGCGCGCCTTCGGCGAGGCGCTCTGCGTCTGGCGCCCGCCGATCGACACCCGCAGCATCGCGCCGATGATCAAGGCCCGCGCGGCCGACGGCAAGGATCTCGTGCTGAACTTCATCACCCCGCACCAGAAATGGGGCATCCACAGCACCTATACCGACAACCTGCTGATGCTGACGCTCAACCGCGGCGGCCCGGTGGTCTGGATCAGCGAGGTCGACGCGAAAGCCGCAGGCATCGCCGACAACGACTGGATCGAGGCCTATAACGCGAACGGCGCGCTCGTCGCCCGCGCCGTGGTCTCCCAGCGCGTGCCGCAGGGCATGACGCTGATGTACCACGCGCAGGACAAGACGGTGAACACCCCCGGCTCGCCGCTCACCGGCCAGCGCGGCGGCATCCACAATTCCGTCACCCGCACGGTGCCGAAGCCGACGCACATGATCGGCGGCTACGGCCAGCTCGCCTACGGGTTCAACTATTACGGCACCGTCGGCTCCAACCGCGACGAGTTCGTCATCGTCCGCCGCCTCGACCATGTCGACTGGCTCGACCGCCCGCTCGATGCCGCCGCGAAGGAGACCGTGTAATGAAGATCCGCGCCCAGGTGGCGATGGTGCTCAACCTCGACAAGTGCATCGGCTGCCACACCTGCTCCGTCACCTGCAAGAATGTCTGGACCTCGCGCGAGGGCGTCGAATACGCCTGGTTCAACAATGTCGAAACCAAGCCCGGCGTCGGCTTCCCGCGCGAATGGGAGAACCAGAAACGCTGGAACGGCGGCTGGCGCCGCCTGGCGGACGGCACGATCCAGCCGCGCATCGGCGCGAAATGGCGCGTGCTGGCCAACATCTTCGCCAACCCCGACCTGCCCGAGATCGACGACTACTACGAACCCTTCACCTTCGATTACGAGCATCTCTATTCCGCGCCCGAAATGGAAGCAACGCCCACGGCGAAGCCCCGCTCGCTGATCAGCGGCGCGCCGATCGAGAAGATCGAGCGCGGCCCGAACTGGGAGGAGATCCTCGGCGGCGAGTTCGAGAAGCGCAGCGCCGACTACAATTTCGAAGGCATCCAGAAGGAAATCTACGGCCAGTTCGAGAACACCTTCATGATGTACCTGCCGCGCCTGTGCGAGCACTGCCTCAATCCGGCCTGCGTCGCCGCCTGTCCCTCGGGGGCGATCTACAAGCGCGACGAGGACGGCATCGTGCTGATCGACCAGGACAAGTGCCGCGGCTGGCGCATGTGCGTCTCCGGCTGCCCCTACAAGAAAATCTACTACAACTGGAAGTCCGGCAAATCCGAGAAGTGCATCTTCTGCTACCCGCGCATCGAGGCCGGCGAGCCCACGGTCTGCTCGGAAACCTGCGTCGGCCGCATCCGCAATCTCGGCGTCGTGCTCTACGACGCCGACCGGATCGAGGCCGCCGCCAGCGCGCCCGACGAGAAGGACCTTTATGAAAGCCAGCTCTCGATCTTCCTCGACCCGAACGACCCGGAGGTGATCCGCCAGGCCCGCGCCGACGGCGTGCCGGAAAACTGGCTCGTCGCCGCCCGCCGCTCGCCGGTGTGGAAGCTGGCGATGGAATGGAAGATCGCCTTCCCCCTGCATCCCGAATACCGCACCCTGCCGATGGTCTGGTACGTCCCGCCGCTCTCGCCCATCACCGCCGCGGCGAATGCCGGCGCGATCGCCGAGCGCGACGGCATGCCCGATATCCGCAGCCTGCGAATCCCGCTGCGCTACCTTGCCAATCTGCTGACCGCCGGCGACGAGGCGCCGGTCGCCCAGGCGCTGGAGCGCATGCTCGCCATGCGCGCCTACATGCGCGCGAAGACGGTCGACGGCGTGATCGACGAAAGCATCGCCGCCCGCGTCGGCCTCACCGCCGCCGAGATCGAGGCGATGTACCAGCTGATGGCGATCGCGAACTACGAAGACCGCTTCGTCATCCCCTCGACGCATCGCGAAGCCGGCGAGAACGCGTTCGACCTGCGCGGCGGCTGCGGCTTCAGCTTCGGCAACGGCTGCTCCGGCGGCGCCGCGAAACCCAGCCTGTTCGGCTCGCCGAGCCATCGCCCGGTGCCGATCGCGCCGGAAAACGCCTGAGGCCGCCATGCGAATTTTCAAGCTGCTCAGCCTGCTGCTGACCTATCCGGACGACGCGCTGCGCGACGCCGCACCCGACATCGCCCACCTCTGCCGCGCCGCCGATGCCCTGCCGCCCGACCTCGCCGAGCGTCTCGCCCGCCTCGCCCTGCGCATCGCCGCCGACGACCTGCTGGACACCCAGGAACGCTACGTCGCCCTGTTCGACCAGACGCGCTCGCTCTCGCTCTACCTCTTCGAGCACGTCCACGGCGAATCGCGCGACCGCGGCCAGGCGATGGTCGACCTGCGCGCGCAATACGAGGCGCACGGGCTGGAGATGGCGCCGGGCGAACTGCCCGACTTCCTGCCCCTCTTCCTCGAATATCTCGACGCCATCCCGGCCGACGAGGCGCTGGCCCTGCTCGGCGAGATCCGCCCGATCGCCGCCTCGCTGGCGCAGCGCCTCGAAAAGCGCCGCAGCGACTACGCCGCCCCCCTCGCGGCCCTGCTCGCCCTCGCCCCCAAGGCGGCCGCCGATCGCGCGCCGGAGGCGACGGCCGATCTCGTCCCCGCCTCGCCGGACGACGAGCCCGCCGCCGCGCGCGACGCCGCCTGGGCCGACGCCCCGGTCCGCTTCACCGCCGCCCCCTCGCCCGCCGCCTGCGCCGGAGACCTCCCATGAGCAGCTGGATCAACACCGCCCTGTTCGGCGTCTACCCCTATGTCTGCCTCGCCGTGCTGCTGGTCGGCAGCCTGATCCGCTTCGATCACGGCGCCTACACCTGGAAGAGCGACTCCTCGCAGCTGCTGCGCCGCAAGCGCCTGCGCCTCGGCTCCAACCTCTTCCATTACGGCGTGCTCACCGTGGTCGGCGGCCATTTCGTCGGCTTCCTGATGCCGGACTGGGCGGTCTCCTGGCTGATCAGCCCGGCGCAGCACGAATTGCTGGCGATGGCGGTCGGCGGGCTGGCCGGAATCATCGCCATCATCGGCCTGTCCATCCTCATCCACCGCCGCCTGACCGACACGCGCATCCGCAGCACCAGCCGCAAGCGCGACATCGCGATCGTGCTGATGCTCTGGTGCCAGCTCGCCCTCGGCCTGCTCACCGTGCCGGTCTCCGCCCTGCACATGAGCGGCGGGCTGTTCGAGCAGCTGGTCGGCTACGTCAAGGGCGTCGTCACCTTCCAGCCCGACGTCGCGCAACTGCTGGTCGGCACGCCGCTGGTCTACCGCCTGCACATCCTGCTCGGCTTCACCATCTTCCTGGTCTCGCCCTTCACCCGGATGGTCCATGTCTGGAGCGCGCCGGTCTGGTATCTCGGCCGCCGCGGCTACCAGATCGTGCGCACCCGCCGCCCCGCCCCCGCCCTCGTGCGGGAGCGCCGGCCATGAGCGCCGCCCTCTCCGAAGCGGCGATCGCCGCCGAGCTTCAGCACCACCCCGCCGCCACGCGCGAGGAGGCCTGGCGCCGCGCCGAGCGCGCGCTGCGCCTGCGCGCCGCCCTCCTCGCCGAGGCCGACCGCGCCGGCCTCGCCCCCGAACCGGAGGACGACGCGCCGGTGCGCGAAACCGCGGACGAAAGCCGGATCCGCCGCCTGCTCGAACGCAGGATCCGTGTCGCCGACGTGTCGGAGGCCGACTGCCGCGCCGAGTTCGCGCGCCACCGTGCCCGCTTCCGCACCCCGCCCCTGTTCGAGGCCGCGCATATCCTGATCGCCGCCGACATGTCCGCCGAGGACGCCCGCGCCCCCGCCCGCGCCGAGGCCGCCCGCCTCGCATCCCTCCTCGCCGCGCGCCCGGACAGCTTCGCCCGCCTCGCCCGCGAGCACTCCGCCTGCCCGAGCGGCGCGGATGGCGGCGGCCTCGGCCAGATCACCGCGCGCGACGTCACGCCGGAAATCGCCAGCATGCTGGCGGCGATGACGCCCGGCACGATCTGCCCCGTCCCGGTGCCGACGCGCCACGGCTACCACCTCCTCCGCCTCGACCGCCGCGAGGACGGCCGCGACCTCCCCTTCGAGGCGGTGCGCGACCGCATCCGCGACCACCTGCGCCAGCGCGCCTGGCTCGATGCGGCACGCGCCTACGCCGCCACCCTGACCGACGTTTCAGCAGAAGAGGAACCCGCGCCATGAGCGACCCGCTTCAACCGCGCGCCACCCCCCGCCCCGCCCTGCGCGGCAGCCCGAACCACGCCCTGTTCGGCGCCACGATCGGCTTCTTCATCGGCTTCGGCGCCGTCTCCCTGTTCGGCCCGACGGCGCACAGCTTCGTGCGGGTGATGCATCTCTCGCCCGAGCAGGTCGGCTTCCTGGTGGCGATCCCGATGCTCACCGGCTCGCTGCTGCGCATCCCCTTCGGCGCCTGGGTCGACACCACCGGCGGCAAGCTACCCTTCCTGATCCTGCTGGTGCTCTCGGTCATCGGCATCGGCGGGCTCTACTACATGCTGCTGACCCTCTACCCCACCCATCTCGGCCAGCAGCATTATCCGCTGCTCCTGCTCTTCGGCGCCCTCGGCGGCTGCGGCATCGCCACCTTCTCGGTCGGCATCGGCCAGGTCTCCTACTGGTTCCCGAAGCGCAACCAGGGCTGGGCGCTCGCCGCCTATGCCGGGTTCGGCAACACCTCGCCCGGCCTGGTCGCGCTGATCCTGCCGCTGCTGATCGTCTTCATCGGCCTCTGGGGCGCCTATCTCGTCTCCCTCGGCATCGTCGTCGCCGGCATCGCGGCCTATCTCGTGCTCGGCCACAACGCCCCCTTCTTCCAACTCCGCCACGAAGGCCTCTCGCGCGAGGGCGCCGCCGCCGAGGCCGCCGCCTGCGGGCAGGAGCTCTTCCCTCAGGCCAGCGCCCTGCGCGCCCTGCGCGAGGCCGCCGCCGAATGGCGCACCTGGGCGCTGGTGCTCCTCTACTTCACCACCTTCGGCGGCTTCCTCGCCCTCACCGCCTGGTTCCCGATCTACTGGCAGAGCTTCTTCCGCACCACGCACTGGACGGCGGTGATCCTGACCGCGGGCTTCTCGCTGCTCTCCTCGCTGATCCGCGTGCCCGGCGGCGCCTGGGCCGACCGCTTCGGCGGCGAGGCGGTGGCCGCCCTCGCCCTGCTCGTCCTGCTCGCCGGCGCGCTGATCATGACGCTGTCCGGCAGCTTCGCCCTGTCGGTGAGCGGCGAACTCCTGGTCGGCGCCGGCATGGGCGTGACCAACGCCGCCGTCTTCCGCCTGGTGCCGAACTACGTGCCGCACGCGGTCGGCGGCGCCGCCGGCTGGGTCGGCGGCCTCGGCGCGCTGGGCGGCTTCGCCGTCCCGCCGCTGCTCGGCCATTTCGTCGGCACGATGGGTGCCGCCGGCTACGCGCGCGGCTTCCTCGTCTATGTCGTCCTCGCCGTCGCCAGCCTCGCCCTCACCGGCGTGCTCCGCCTCGGCCCGCGCCGGGCGGACCCGACGATGAACCCGAAGGCCGCGCTGTCGCGCTGACCGCCTCCCTCACCCCTGGACGAGCGCGCCGAAGCCGCTCGTCCAGAATTCGGCGCTCGCCGTGTCGTTGATGCAGAGGCACCCGTCCGGCGCGAAGCGCGTCGCCCGCTCCAGCAGCTGGATATCCGCCTCATGCTCCCGCGCCACATGCGGGTCCTCGAAAAAGATCAGCCGCCGGCAGCGCCCTTCCAGCACCTCCTCGGCGATCTGCGCATCCCCGCCCCGCGGGCCGGACTGGAAGGCGGTGGTCCATCCCGGCACCGCCGGCGGCAGCAGCGGCAGCAGCGTCGCCGTCTCGGCCCGCAGCCGCGCCGGCACCGTGCCGTTCAGGAGCCCGCCGGTCGTCCCCGTCGCCAGCCGCCGGCCGAAGCGCGAGAGCAGCGCGTGATGCCGCCGGGCGAAATCCAGCATCACCGGCTTCTGCGTATCGTGGGCGATCAGCCCGATCGTCTCCGTCGCCGTCGCCTCCGGCCGCACCCAGCGGGCGAGCTGCGCCGCAAGCCCGGTGCGGTCGATCCCCGCCATGCCGTTCCAGACCAGCGCGCACCATTCCGAGGCCGCGCCCCTGTTGGTCAGGAACGGCCGCCCATGCACCACGCATTGCCGCTTCAGCGCCTGCATCTCGGGAAACACGCCGATCGGGTCGACCGGATCGATCAGGTAGATCACGAAATCCAGCGCCGCCCGCCCCTCGGCGTCGGGCACCACCATCGAGGTCAGGGTGATCACCCCGCCCTCGCGCGCCGGCCGCAGCCGCGCCGGCGGGTTTCCCGCCAGCAGGCCGGAGGCGAGGATGGCGTCGCAGGTCGCCCCCACCGCGTGCAGCGCCACCGCCGGTGACGACAGGAACGGCGCGAAATCCCGCAACAGGCCGAACAGCGGCGAGACCTCGCTGCTCCGCATCGCCGCCGACGCCGCGATCCCGATTCGCAACCGTCCCCCCTCGCCCGCCGCCGCGCCGTCCATTGCGTCCCTCCCCGCATTCGTTCCGCCCCAGCTTCGAAGCCGGCGGCGCAAAAATCAATAGACGGCGCCGCCGCCAGCCCGGCAAACACCGCGTTTGACCAATAATCGAAACATCAACGTCCAAATTTCATGGATTTCGTATCCGTCAGTGAGACTATCGATTCCGTTAATCGTGATTTAACCACCCGCCCCAATACTAGGCGAGATTGTAACGATAACGTGACGTTCCATCTCCTTTGGAGGCCATTTGATGAAGTTTCCGTTCAACGGTGCCAGCCGACGTGTGCATGCGTCGCTGAACGCCATGGCCGGCATCGTCCAGGTCGGGGCCGACGGTACCGTGACCGAGGCGAACGAGGCGTTCTGCGCCCTGCTCGGCCGCACGCCGGCGCAGCTCGCCGGCCAGCCCCGCGCCGGGCTGATCGCCGGCGCCGCCGATGCCGGCTATCTGCGCCATCTCGCCGCCGGCGGCGGCTGGCGCGGCATCCAGAAACTCGTCACCGCCGGCGGCGAGCCGGTCTATGTCCATGTCGCCGCCCACGCCCTCGCCGCCGGTGCCGCGCGCGGCACGGTCGAGCTGATCCTCCCGCTCACCGAGGACGAGCTGCGCACCATGCGCGAGGCGCGCGGCCTGCACACCATCGCCAGCGGGCGCGGCATGATCGAATGCGCGCCGGACGGCACGATCATCGACGTCAACAACAATTTCCTCCGCGCCGTCGGCTACCGGCGCGAGCAGCTGGTCGGCCAGCATCACCGCATCCTCGCCACCCCGGAAGACGTCAGCGGCGACGCCTATCGCCGGTTCTGGGACCGGCTGCGCACCGGCGAGCATTTCGTCACCGAGGTCCGCCGCCGCCACCACGATGGCAGCGCCGTCTGGCTCGCCGAATCCTACAACGGCATGCGCGATGCCGAAGGCCGACTCGCCAGCATCATGATCTTCGCCACCGACGTGACCGACCGCGTCCGCGCCGTCGACCTGATCAAGCAGGCCCTGGCCGGCCTCGCCGCCGGCGAGCTCGACGTGGCGGTGCCCGCCGGCCTGCCCGCGCCCTTCGATGCGATCGCCGGCGACCTGAACGGCGCCGTCGGCGCCCTGCGGACGACGATGCTCCAGCTCCACCAGTCCTCCGCGGTGATCGACACCTCGATGAGCGAGATCCGCGCCGCCGCCGACGATCTCGCCCGCCGCACCGAGAGCGAGGCGGCGAGCCTCGAGGAATCCGCCGCCGCCCTCGCCCAGCTCGACCGGCATTTGCGCACCACCGCCGAGGATGCGAAACGCGCCCGCGCCAGTGCCACGGCCGCGGCCGGCGTCGCCGGCGAATCGAGCCGCCTGGTCAGCGAGGCCGTCGCCGCGATGCACGCGATCGAGAATTCCTCCGGCCAGATCGCCCAGATCATCGACATGATCGAGGAGGTCGCCTTCCAGACCAACCTGCTCGCGCTCAACGCCGGGGTCGAGGCCGCCCGCGCCGGCGAGGCCGGGCGCGGCTTCGCCGTGGTCGCCTCCGAGGTGCGCGCCCTCGCCCAGCGCTCGTCCGAGGCGGCGAAGGAGATCACCGCGCTCATCCTCGCCTCGCGCAGCCAGGTCTCCGCCGGCGTCGATCTCGTCGGCCGCACCGGCGAGACGCTGCAGGGAATCTTCGGCAATGTCGACGAAATGAACCTCCGCATCGCCGACATCGCCGCCGCCGTCACCGCCCAGTCCGACGATATCGGCGCGATCAACACCGCGATCAGCCATCTCGACAAGGCGATCCAGCAGAACGCCGCCATGGCCGAGGAGGCGAACGCCGCCACCGCCACCCTCGCCGGCGAGGCGACGGCGCTGGCCAACATCGTCTCCCATTTCCGCTTCTCGCAGCAATCGCCGCAAGCCGCCGCCCGCCGTCTCGAACTCGCGGCGTCATGAATCCCGGCGCGGCGCGACGGTGCTGCCCCGCGCCGCCAGCCGGAGTCCGACCTCGATCCGCTCCGGCGCTGCCGCCTCGCCGCGGCGGCGGGCCGCCACCGCGCGCACCAGCATCGCCCCGGCCCGCTCGCCGATCCCCCGCGCATCCACCGCCACCGTGCTGATCGCCGGCACCGCGCAGCGCGACACCTCGAAATCCCCGAACCCGCCGATGGCGATCCGCTCCGGCACGCCGATCCCCCGCCGCTGGCATTCGGCGATCGCGCCGAAGGCGATCAGGTCGCTGGCGCACACCACCGCGTCGGTCTCCGGCCAGCGTTCCAGCAGCAGCGCCATGCCCTCCGCCCCGTGCCGCATCGACAGCGGCGGCTGGCCGTGGCGGAACAGCAGCGGCGGCCCGAGCCCGGCGGCCGCCAGCGCCTCCTCATACCCCCGGCCGCGATCCTCGCCGCGCGGGTCCCGCCTTGAGGCGCCGCCGAGAAAGGCGATCCGCCGCCGCCCGATCGCGGCGAGATGCGCCGTCATCAGAGCCCCCGCCGCACGGTTGGAAAACCCGACCACCCCGCCGATGGGGGATGAAGGCAGGTCCCAGGTCTCCACCACCGGCAGCGCCGAGCGGCCGAGCAGCGCGGCCACCCGCCGGCTGTGCACCCCGCCGGTGAGCACGATCCCCTCCGGCCGGTGCCGCATCAGCGTATGCAGCAGCTCCTCCTCGCGCGCATTGCTGTAGAGCGTGGTCCCCAGCAGCAGGTCGAGCCCCGCCTGGCGCAGCGCCGCCTCCAGCCCGGCGATCGTCTCGGCGAAATTCGAATTGTCCATCGAGGGCACGATGGCGGCGACGAAGCCGGACCGCCGGCTCGCCAGCGCGCCCGCCGCCGCGTGCGGCACATAGCCGAGCCGCGCCACCGCCTCCATGATCCGCGCCCGCGTCGCCGCCGCCACGCGCGCGCCGCGCAGCGCCCGCGAGACCGTCATCTTCGACACGCCGGCGGCGGCGGCCACATCGTCCATCGTCGGCGCGCGGTCGGGCGGGGAGGCCATCGCGGAACCGCCTAGAAGGCGAGCTGGACCTTCACCGCCCGCGCCTTGTCCGCCGCGAGCGCGAAGGCCTCCGCCGCCCGCTCCGCCGGCAGCACCGCGCTGAGCAACGGGTCGGGGTCGATCGCGCCAGAGGCGAGCAGCGCCACCGCCTCGGCGAATTCGGGGCCGAAGCGGAAGGCGCCGGCCAGCTCGATCTCCTTGCTCACCAGCGCCATCAGCGGCAGGCTCATGTCGCCGCCGAGGCCGAGCTGGACGATCCGCCCCTGCGGCCGCACCACCCCGATCAGCCCGGCGAGCGAGGAAGCGGCCCCCGACGCCTCGATCCCCGCATCGAACCAGCCCTTGCCCCCGGCGAAGCGGGCCAACCCGTCCGGCTCCCGGCCGAGATCGACCGTCTCCGTCGCCCCCAGCCTTGCCGCGAGGGCGAGCGGCGCGCCGAGCACGTCGCAGGCGACGATCTCGGCGGCCCCGCGATGCCGTGCGGCGAGCAGGGCGAGCAGGCCGATCGGCCCCATCCCGGCGATGATCACCCGCATCCCCGGCCCGATCCCGGCCCGTGTCGCGGCGTGCAGCCCCACCGCCAGCGGCTCGGCGAAGGCGGCGCGCTCGACCGCCAGCCCCGCCGGCAGCCGCACGAGCTGGCGCGCCGGCACCGTGATCGCGGAGCGGAACG
Source organism: Acidiphilium sp. JA12-A1 (assembly GCF_000724705.2). Lineage (NCBI taxonomy): Bacteria > Pseudomonadati > Pseudomonadota > Alphaproteobacteria > Acetobacterales > Acidocellaceae > Acidiphilium > Acidiphilium sp. JA12-A1. Next base: position 6,897 of record NZ_JFHO01000018.1, on the reverse strand, counting down.
CGCCGTGGATATGCGGCCGGCGCATCGCGCTGCCGAAGAACCGCATGTCGGTGCAATGCTGCGTCGCCCCGGCGGCGCAGAACCGGCAGGCGCCGCAGGGCAGCGACGGGTCGATCGCCACCGCCTCGCCCGGCGCGAAGCCCGTCTCCGCCCCGGCATCCTCCACCTCGCCCGCCACCTCGTGGCCGAGCACCATCGGCTCGGCCAGCCGCACCGGGCCGAACCCGCCATGGCGCATGTAATGCAGGTCGGAACCGCAGATCCCGCCTCGCCGCACCCGTACGCGCACCTCGCCCGGCCCGGGCGGCGGCGCCGGCCTGTCCTCGATCCTGAGATCGCCCGCGGCGTGGATCACGATCGCTGTCATGGTGATTTCCTCCTTGAGCGGTGGCCCGACTTCGTGTTACGCCATCTTGTGTTACCGCTAACATGCGCCGGTTCCCGCACTTCGGCAACCATCCGGCGCCAGCCGGCGGAGCAAAAAATGCCGGCATCCGCCGGCGGAGCAAAAAAATGACCGGCGCGGACCGGTCGAGGGATGGATACGTGGGACTGACTCTGTTCGACCTTTCGGGCCGCAGGGCCCTGATCACCGGCGGGCGCAGCGGCATCGGCCGCGCCATCGCCACCGGGCTCGCCGAGGCCGGGGCGACGGTCATCCTGAACGCGCGCGATGCCGGCCGGCTGGAGGCCGCCGTCGCCGAATTGCGCGCCCTCGGGCTCGACGCCCACGCCGCCTGTTTCGACGTCACCGACGCCGACGCCACCGCCGCCGCCATCGAGCGCATCGAGGCCGACGGGCCGATCGACATCCTGGTCAACAATGCCGGGCTGCAGCACCGCGCCCTGGCGGCGGATTTCCCGCTCGACGCCTTCGACCGCATCATGGCGCTCAACGTCCGCGCCGCCTTCGTCATGGCGCAGGCGGTCGGCCGGCGGATGCTCGCCCGCAACCGCGGCAAGATCATCAACATCGCCTCGGTGCAGAGCGAGCTCGGCCGCGCCTCGATCACCCCCTACACGATGAGCAAGGGCGCGGTCCGCCAGCTCACCCGCGGCCTCTGCGCCGAATGGGGCGGGCGGAACATCCAGGTCAACGCCATCGCCCCCGGCTATTTCCGCACCGAGCTGACCGCGGCCCTCACCGAGGATGCCGAGTTCTCCGCCTGGCTCGCCGCGCGCACCCCCGCCGGCCGCTGGGGCGAGCCGGACGAGCTGAAGGGCGCCGCGATCTTCCTCGCCAGCGCCGCGGCGGATTTCGTCAACGGCCAGATGATCTTCGTCGATGGCGGGCTGACGAGCGTCGTATGACCGCGATCGGGCTGATCGGCGCGGGGGTGATGGGCAGCGCGATCGCCCGCCGCCTGCTCGCCGCCGGCTTCAGCCTGCGCGTGCACGACCGCAACCCGCCCAAGCTCGCCGCCCTCGCCGCGCTGGGCGCCCTGCCCGCCGCCACCCCGGCCGAGGCCGCGCGCGGCTGCCCCTTCGTCATTCTCAGCCTGAACGACGCCGCCGGCATCCGCGCCGTCACCTTCGGCGTCGGCGGCATCGCCGCCGCCGCCGGGCCGGAGACGCTGGTGATCGACATGTCCTCGATCGACCCGGTGGCGACCCGCGCCCTCGCCGCCGGCTTCGCCGCCGCCTGCGGCGGGCGCTGGCTCGATGCCCCGCTCTCCGGCGGCGCGCCGGGCGCGCTGGCCGGGCGGCTCACCGTGATGGCCGGCGGCACCAGCGCCGATTTCGAATCCGCCCGCGCGGTGATGGACCATCTCGCCGCCCGCTTCACCCTGATGGGCGGCACCGGCGCCGGCCAGGCGGCCAAGCTGGTCAACCAGCTGCTCTGCGGCGCCGGCTTCGCCGCATTGGCCGAGGCGATCGCGCTGGCCGAGGCCGCCGGGGTCGATGCCGCCCGCCTGCCCGAGGCGCTTGCCGGCGGCCGCGCCGACTCCGCCATCCTGCGCGAGTTCGGCGCGAAATTCGCCGCCCGCGACGAAACCCCGACCGGCCGGCTCGACAACATGGTGAAGGATCTCGCCGGCGCCGCCGGCCTCGCCGCCGAGGCGGGCCTCGCGCTGCCGCTGCTCGAGGCGGCTCTGGCCACTCACCGCGCCCGCGTCGCCGAGGGCCTCGGCGCGGCCGATACCGCCGCCCTGATGCGCGCCTTTCCCCGGCGCGAGACCGGCGCGACATGACCGCCCCGCTGCTCGCCATGCGCGGCATCTGCAAGAGTTTCGGCGGCACGCGGGCGCTGGATGCGGTCGATCTCACGGTCAATGAAGGTGAAATCGTCGCCCTGCTCGGCGAGAACGGGGCGGGCAAATCCACGCTGATCAAGATCCTCGCCGGCGTCTACCCGATGGATCGCGGCGAGATCGGCTTTCGCGGCGCGCCGGCCACCCCCGGCGCCCTGCCGGTCCGCTTCATCCACCAGGATCTCGGCCTGGTGGACTGGATGACGATCGCCGAGAATTTCGGCCTCGCCCTCGGCTTTCCCCGCCGCCTCGGCCTGATCGACCGCCGTGCCGCCGCCCGCCGCGCCGCCGCCGCGCTGGCCGAACTCGGCGTCGATCTCCACCCCGAAACCCGCATCCGCGACCTCGCCCGCGCCGAGCGCGCCTTGGTCGCCATCGCCAGGGCGCTGGCCGGCGAGGGCGAGATGCTGGTGCTCGACGAACCCACCGCGAGCCTGCCCGCCGCCGAGGTCGAGCGGCTGTTCACGGCACTGCGCCGGCTGCGCGCCAAGGGCGTGGGGATGCTCTATGTCTCCCACCGGCTGGACGAGGTGTTTGCCCTGGCCGACCAGGCGGTGGTGCTGCGCGACGGAAGGCTGGCGGGGTCCGGCGCGGTCGCGACACTCGATGCCGGGGCGCTGATCGGCATGATCGTCGGCCGCGCCGTCGCCCGCCATCGCCGCGCCGATGCCGCACCCGGCCCGGTCCGGCTGGAATGTCGCGACCTCTCGGTCGCCGGCGGCCCGCCGGTCAACCTTTCGGTCCGCGCCGGCGAAATCCTCGGCCTCGCCGGCCTCGTCGGCGCCGGACAGGAGCGCCTCGGCCGCGCCCTGTTCGGCCTCGCCCCGCGCGGCGAAGGCCGCATCCTGCTCGACGGAATCGCGTCCGCGCCGGACTCCCCGCAGGCGGCGATGGCGCTCGGCATCGGCTTCGTCGCCGGCGACCGGGTGGGCGAATCCACCGCGCCGCGCCTGACCGTCGCCGAGAACGCCTTCCTCAACGCCTATGCCCACGGCATGAAGCCGCTTTCCATCGTCCCGCCCGGCCGCCTCGCCCGCCGCGCCATCGCCCTCGGCCGCGCCGTCGGCCTGCGGCCGAACGATCCCGCCCTGCCGATCGAGCAGCTCTCCGGCGGCAACCAGCAGAAGGTCGTGGTCGGCCGCTGGCTCGACCAGTCCGCCCGGCTGCTGGTGTTCGAGGACCCGACCGCCGGCGTCGATGTCGGTGCCAGGGCCGACATCTACCGCCTCTTCGCCGCCGCCGCCGCGTCCGGGGCGGCGATCGTCGTCGTCTCGTCGGATTTCGAGGAGATCGCCGAACTGTGCGACCGCGCGCTGGTCTTCGACCGCGGCGCCGTGGTCGCCGAGATCGCCGGGGCGGCGCTGACCATGGAACGCCTGCTCGCCGCCGCCTCCGCCGGCATCGCGGCGGCGGCACCACCTGAAGCCGGGGAGATCCGCGATGGAATCGCTTAAGTCCGACGCGCTGGAGCCGAGCGGCGCCGAGCGCGCCGCCCTGCCGCGCGCCGAACTCCGCCGCCGCATGCTCACCGTCTATGGCCTGCCGATCCTCACGGTGGCACTGATCGTGCTGTTCTCGCTCCTGCTGCCGGACACTTTCCCCACGGCCGGCAACATGCGGGCGATCTTCGTGGTGAAATCGGTCGTCGCCCTGCTCGCACTCGCCGCCCTGCCGCCGATGATCGCCGGGCGGATCGACCTGACCGTGGGCTACGGCATCGTGCTGTGGTCGATCATCGCGATCAGCCTGCAGGTGCAGTATCACTGGCCCTGGCCGCTCGCGGTGCTGGCGGTGCTCGTCCTCGGCGGGCTGTTCGGGCTGATGAACGGCATGCTGGTCGAGATCGCGCAGATCGACAGTTTCATCGCCACACTCGGCACCGGCACCATCATCTACGCCCTCGCCGAATGGTATACCGGCGGCGAGCAGGTGGTCGGCACGCTGCCCGCCGCCTTCACCGCCATCAACGACGGCCGCCTGTTCGGCCTGGTGCCCTTCCCCGCGCTCTACGTGCTGGTGGTGGCGCTGCTGCTCTGGCTGGTGACCGAGCGAATGCCGCTCGGCCGCGTGCTCTACGCGATCGGCGCCAACCGCCGCGCCGCCGAGCTGAACGGCATCGCGGTGCGCCGCCACGTCATTCTCGTCTTCGTCGCCTCCGGCGTGCTGACCGCCTTCGCCTCGGTGGTGCTGGCGGCACAGCTGCGGATCGGCGCGACCAGCCTCGGCCTGAGCTACCTGCTGCCCGCCCTGGTCGGCGCCTTTCTCGGCTCGACCACGATCCGCCCCGGCCGGGTGAACGTGTGGGGCACGGTGGTGGCGGAGCTGCTGCTCGCGGTCGGCATTTCCGGGATCGAGCAGCTCGGCGGCGCGTTCTTCGTCTCCAGCCTGTTCAACGGCGTCACCCTCGTGGTCTCGATCGGCCTGGCCGGTCTCGCCCAGCGGCGGCGCGGCGGTCTCATCAAGGCGGCGCCGCCGGCGCCCGCCGCAACCGGGGAGGACTCATGAAAAGGAAAACCACCTTGCTGGCGGCGCTTTCCGTCGCCGGCTTCGCGACACCGGCGCTGGCCGCGCCCTCGATGCTCGCGACCGCGCGGCAATATGTCGCCGCCGCGACCAATCCCGCCCTGCCCTATACCGGGCCGACCACCGGGCCGAAGGCGGTGGAAGGCAAGTTCATCGTCTATGTCTCGTCGAACCAGTCGAATGGCGGGGCGCGCGGCGTGGGCGAGGCGGTGCGCGCGGCGGCGAAGGCGATCGGCTGGCGCTTCCGCCTGCTCGACGGCAAGGGCACGGCGGCCGGGCAGAACGCCGCCCTGTCCGAGGCGATCGCGCTGAAGCCCGCCGGCATCGTCCTTGGCGGGCTGGATGCGACGCAATCCGCCCCCTTCATCGAACAGGCCGACAAGGCCGGGATCAAGGTGGTCGGCTGGAATGTCAGCCCGCACCCGGGGCCGATCGCCAAGCCCGCCATCGTCTACAACGTCGCCCAGGACCCGCTGGAGGTCGCCCGCGCCGCCGCCCTCTACGCCATCGCCCGCTCGGACGGGCATGCCGGCGTCGTCATCTTCACCACCAGCGAATTCTCGATCGCGCTCGCCAAGTCGAACCGGATGGCGGCGATCATCCGCGCGTGCAAGGGTTGCCACCTGCTCGGCATCGAGAACGTGCCGCTCTCCTCCACCGCGACGCGCATGCCGCAGGTGACCGCCGCCCTGCTCGCCAAATACGGCAAGAGCTGGACCTATTCGCTCGCCATCAACGACCTCTATTACGACTACATGGCCCCCGGCCTGTCCGCCGCCGGCCATCGCGGCGACGGCCCGCCCTACAACGTCTCGGCCGGCGACGGCTCGCAATCCGCCTTCCAGCGCATCCGCTCGAAACAGTTCCAGACCGCGACCGTCGCCGCCCCGCTGGAGCTGGAGGGCTGGCAATGCGTCGACGAGTTGAACCGCGCCTTCGCCGGGCAGAAGCCGGTCGCCGAGCCCGACCCGGTGCACCTCTTCACCCCCGAGAACGTCAACCAGGACGGCGGTGCGAAGGACGTGTTCAACCCGCCCAACGGCTACAAGAAGGTGTTCCTGCGGATCTGGGGCCGCGCCGGCTGAAACCGGCGCCGCCATCCCCCGCCCCGCTTCCGATCCACCGTCTCGCGGGGCGGGCACCGCGCCCGCCGCGAACCAGCCGCGCCGATTTCGCAACACGCATGGCGCGACAATTCGACTATCAGCAAAACCAGCAGTTGCGGCCGGCCCGGAGTCCGGCCGCGCGGAACCGCGCGAAGGAGACGTCCATGCCCACCACCACCGAACTGACCGACCGCATCGTCTTCGACCCGCACGTCACCACCCTGCGCCGCGGCATCGCCCGCTGGCAGCAGGCGGAAAACCTCGCCGTGCTGTTCGCCTATGCCGGCTTCGCCGCCGCCCCCCTGCTGCTCGCCGCCTTCGCCCGCTGACCGCCGCGCCTCCATCCCATTGATAAAGATGCTCTAGTGTCCCGAATCTGAAATCCATCGGATTTCAGATTCACAGTGGACACTTGAAAAAACAATAGTTTAGACCAGATGTTCGCCTGAGATTGGGGTGACCCGTCTCGCAGTATGCAGGTTTCCGAGGGTTGCGCCGGGAGGTCCGGTGCCGAGCCTCAATGCATAGGAGACGGGTCATGGGAAAGCATATCACTTTTATCGGGCTGGACGTGCACAAGGAGACGATCACGGTCGCGCTGGCGGAATCTGGCGGCCGCGATGACGTGCGCGAGTATGGCCGGATCGCGAACACCCCGGAGGCGCTGACGAGGGTGGTGACGAAGTTGCAGCGCGTGGGCGGGGAACTGCGATTTTGCTATGAAGCGGGTCCATGTGGCTACGGGATCCAGCGACAGCTGACGGCGGCCGGGCATGACTGCGTGGTGGTGGCGCCGTCGCTGATCCCTCGGCAAGCCGGGGGAACGRRTCAAGACGGATCGTCGGGATGCGGTGAACCTGGCCAGGCTGCATCGGGCGGGGGAATTGACGGCGGTCTGGGTGCCGGATCCGGCGCATGAAGCGATCCGTGACCTGGTCCGGACTCGATTGATGGCGGTGCGAGCACTACGGCAGGCGCGCCAGCAGCTGTCCGGCTTCCTGCTGCGTCATGGGCGC